>NZ_JAAGPP010000024.1:0-78955 GCF_017104975.1 Burkholderia sp. Ac-20344 | reverse complement strand
CCGCCGGGAGCGTCGAGCAGGCGGCCGATCTGGTCGATCTTCGCGAGCAGCAGCCGGGTCGTGTCGCCGGCCGAGCCGTCGCCGAGGCGCGGCGTATCGACTGCGTCGAGCGCGCCGGCGCCCATCGCCTCGAACACGCGCCACGCATTCGCGCCGATGCAGCTCGTCACGATCAGGATCGCGCACGGTCGTTCGGATCGCATGATCCGCCGCGTCGCTTCGATCCCGTCGAATTTCGGCATGATCAGGTCCATGAGCACGACGTCGGGCGGCTGCGTGGCGCACAGTTCGACGGCCTGCGCGCCGTCGGTCGCGACCCACAGCACGCGGTGCTCGGGCCGTCGCGCGATCGCGCGGCGCATCGCCTCGACGGCAAGCGGGAGGTCGTTGACGATGCCGATGTTCACTAGCGGAATTCTCCGGTCGGTTCGTAATGTTGGAGGTGGGCCGGGTTCATGGAAGGCGCTGCCTGTTCGGCGCTGTCGGGCGGCATCGGCGGCCGGACGGCACGGCATTCTTTTGGGTTGGCGACGCCCGCATGCTGTCATGCGGCGCGGGCGGCGGCAATCGAAAAATTTGCGCATGATGCCGTTTCAGTGCGTTTCCTCTATGAATGCGCGGTGTATCGGGACGGCGGCGGAGCAGCGCCGGCCCGTGTGTGCATGCCCGGCCACGCGGTTTCGACGCAGCAGGCAGCAGCAGGCAGCAGCAGGCATGTTACCGCGGCGGCTTCGATAAAAAAGACGGGGAGAATGCCGGATGGCCGTGCCCGACACTGGACGCGTCAGCCGCGACCCGTACGTGCCGATCGTGACCGAGCGCGACGGCCGGTTGCTGTACCGGATCTGCATCGAGCGCGGACACGCGTCGTTCTACCGCGATTTTCCGGTCGATGCCGACGCGGTGCGCGTGCTGCGCGACGACGCCGAGCGTTACGACTTCCTGTTCGCGGCGCTTCACCATCCGTATCAGATGAGCGCAACGAACCTGTCCGACGGCGAACGCGAACGGTACTTCAGCACGATCCTGTTTGCCGGCCGCGACGAAGTCGAAGCGTTCATGACGGCACGCGACCGCGCCAGCAACGGCGCGGTCGAGAACCTGCCGAGGATCGTCACGCAGGCCGACTACCGGCAACTGCGCGCGGGCCGGTGGTTCGGCATGGGGGGCGGCACGCCGGCGTGTAGCACCCGCTCACGCCCGTCATCCGCTTCAACGGGCGCGGGCGGAAACCGGCGCGCACCGGCGGCGCGGCCGCGCCGTCAATGGCTGCGCGCGTACCCCTGGATCAACGCACGCATCATGCCTTCGACCGTCGCGTCGCGCAGGTCGCTTTCCTGCTCGGCTTCCTCGACGAGCGCGGCATACGCGGTCGCGAGCGTCACGCGATCGACCTCATTGCGTTGTTCCATCAGCGTCACCATCCCGTCCTTCGCCAGATGAGCGGAGAACGCGCGGCTGCCGATGGTCTGGAATACGTCAATCATGGCGGCTCTCCCGTCCGTTGCCGATGCTTTCCAGTTTAGTCGGCGCACCGGGGCTCCGCCACGCGCGGCGGCCCGCCGCAAGCCGTCCCCGGAGCGGGAATGCGCGGGCCGCGACCGGCGCACCCGCATCGGCTGGCCGGCCATCGATTCCTCGGATGAAACACCAGCGACATATGGCCCGGGCACGGTATCGGCACGCTTCAACGTTTACCCGGAGCAGCAAATTGTCGACTTTTTATCGATAAAGTCTCGTGTTAGATTGCGCCGTCCGAGCCCGGTCCAAACCGGGCAGACGGCGCGTAGCCAAGGCGCTGCGCATCCGATACAAGGAGGAGCAATGCTGGTGCTGATTGGGGTGCCGATCGTCGTGATCGGTTTTGCACTGCGCTTCAATGCGCTGCTGGTGGTCACGATCGCGGGGCTCGCGACGGGGCTGGCGGGCGGGCTGAATCTCGTCGACATCGTCAGCGCGTTCGGCAAGGCGTTCACCGAAAACCGCTACATGGGGCTCATCTGGCTGACGCTGCCGGTGATCGCGCTGCTCGAGCGCAACGGGCTCAAGGAGCAGGCGAAGCGGATGATCTCGCGCGTGCAGGCGGCGACCACGGGCCGCGTGCTGATGCTGTACTTCGTGCTGCGCCAGGCGACCGCCGCGCTCGGCCTCACGTCGCTCGGCGGCCATGCGCAGATGGTGCGGCCGCTGATCGCGCCGATGGCCGAGGCCGCCGCCGTCAACCGGCACGGCGAGCTGCCCGAATCGGTGCGCCAGCAAATCCGCGCGCAGGCGTCGGGCGTCGACAACGTCGCCGTGTTCTTCGGCGAGGACATCTTCATCGCGATCCAGTCGATCCTGCTGATCAAGGGCTTTCTCGAACAGAACGGGATCTCCATCGAGCCGCTGCACCTGTCGGTATGGGCGATCCCGACCGCGATCGCCGCGCTCCTGATCCACTGCACGCGCCTCGCGCTGCTCGACCGCCGGCTGGCGCGCGGCTTCGGCCTGCTGGCGCAGGAGGGCGCACGATGATCGGCCTCGAATCGCTGTACACGCTCGCGGGGCTGATGTTCGCTGCATTCGCATGCTTCAACCTGACCGACCGCACGAACCCGCGCCGCGTCGTCAATTTTGCGTTCTGGGCGATCTACGCGGTCACGTTCCTGCTCGGCGCGCTGCTGCCGCATTTCGTGACGGGCTGTCTCGCGATCGCGCTCGCGGTGATCGCCGGCTCGGGCAGGCTCGGGCGCGGCAAGTCCGATGAAGCCGGAGAAGCGGCCGCAGTGCGCCGCGAGACGCTCGCGCAGCGTTTCGGCAACAACCTGTTCCTGCCCGCGCTGCTGATTCCGGTCGTCACGCTGATCGGCACGTTCGCGCTGAAGCGGGTGCCGTTCGTCGACCCGAAGAGCGTGACGCTGATCTCGCTCGTGCTCGGCACGCTCGTCGCGTTCGCCGTCGCGCTCGCGATGCTGCGCGATTCGCCCGTGCATGCGGTGAAGGAGGCACGTCACACGATGGATGCGGTCGGCTGGGCCGCGATCCTGCCGCAGATGCTCGCGGCGCTCGGCGCGCTGTTTGCGGTCGCGGGCGTCGGCGGCGTGGTGTCGGGGCTCGTGAAGGAGTGGGTGCCGATCGATTCGCCGTTCGCGGTGGTCGCGGCCTACACGGTCGGCATGGCGCTGTTCACGATGATCATGGGCAACGGCTTTGCTGCGTTCCCGGTGATGACGGCCGGCATCGGTCTGCCGCTGATCGTCCATCAGTTCCACGGCAACCCGGCGATCGTCGGCGCGATCGGGATGCTGAGCGGCTTCTGCGGTACGCTGATGACGCCGATGGCCGCGAACTTCAACATCGTGCCGGCGGCGCTGCTCGAACTGAAGGACAAGAACGGCGTGATCAAGGCGCAGTGGCCGACGGCCGTGCTGCTGCTCGCCGTGAACACGCTGCTGATGTATGCGTTCGCATTCCGTTTCTGAGAGATGCCAATGACCGACCGACTCACGCCCGAACTTGCCTCGAAATTCGCGTCGCTCGCGCTCGCGCACCTGACCCGCGAATATCCGAACAAGCTCACGCATTCGCTCGCCGGCCCGCGGGACGTGCAGGGGCCGCGTGCGCTGCACCCGATCTTCTACGGCAGCTACGATTGGCACTCGTGCGTGCACGGCTACTGGCTCGTGCTGCGCGTGCTCGAACGCTACCCGGCGCTGCCGGAGGCCGAGCGTATCGTCGCGATCGTCGATGCGCACTTCACCGATGCGAACGTCGCCGGCGAGCGCGCGTATCTTGCGCTGCCGCACAACAGCGGCTTCGAGCGGCCGTACGGCTGGGCGTGGCTGCTCGCGCTCGCCGCGCAGCTCGAGCGGCTCGCGCTGAAGGGCACGCTGCCGCAGGCCGCGCGCTGGGCGAAGACGATGGCGCCGCTCACCGACCTGTTCGTGTCGCGCTTCGAGACCTTCCTGCCGAAAGCGACCTATCCGCTGCGCGTCGGCACGCACTTCAACACCGCGTTTGCACTCGCGCTCACGCTCGACTTCGCGCGCGACGCGCAGCGCGACGGGCTCGCGGCGCTGATCGTCGATACCGCGAAGCGCTGGCACCTGAACGACGTCGCATGCCAGGCGTGGGAGCCGTCGGGCGACGAGTTCCTGTCACCCGCGCTGATGGAGGCGGAGCTGATGCGGCGCGTGCTGCCGGCCGCCGAATTCGACGGCTGGTTCGCGCGCTTCCTGCCCGATCTCGCGCGCGGCGAGCCGGCGACGCTGTTCGAGCCGGCGACGGTCAGCGATCGCAGCGACGGCAAGATCGCGCACCTCGACGGGCTGAACCTGAGCCGCGCGTGGTGCCAGCGTGCGCTTGCCGGCGCGCTGCCGGAAGGCGATGCGCGACGCGCGAAGCTGCTCGAGGCGGCCGGCCGGCATCTCGCGAGCGCACTCGCGCACGTGGCCGGCGACTACATGGGCGAGCACTGGCTCGCGACGTTCGCGTTGCTGGCGCTGGAGGCATAGCGCGCGAGACCCCACGGGCGGCAAGGTCTTCGGCGCGCGGCTATACTCGCCGCTCGGGTTGCATCGCGCTGCAGGTGTTGCGCGATGCGGCCATCCTTCCGTTCGCTGCCTCGCCATGGACAAGCTCATTTCCTACGTCGCTGCGATCCACGGGCTCGCGGGCCCGGTGTCGATCGTGTCGCATGCGACGTCGCACGACCGCTGGACCGACGACGACGTCGAGGTCACGCGCGACGAAACCGAATACCGCTTCGACAACGGCGCGATCGTGCGCCGCTCGGTCGAGCAGGATCGCGCGCCGTCCGATCTGTTGTGCGCCGAATGCTGGATCGACTACGACGTGCTTCGCCATCCCGATGCACAACCGATCGGCCCGACGCGGGTGACGTTCGACAACGCATGCCGCGAGACTTTCTGGCTGCGTTACCACCTGGCTTGAACGTTTCAACGCATGCGCGCGTAACGGCATGAACGCACTCGGCCTCGTCAACCCGGCGGTACGCCCTCAGCCGCATGCAGCAGCGGCGCGAGCCGCGTAGCCGCTTCCCGCATTTTCGGCACGTTCTCCAGCAGGTCGTTGAGCGTCGCACGCGCAGTCGGCGCATGTACGGCGAGCGCCGCGAGCAGGCGGCCACTCGCGGGGTCCTTCACCGGCACCGCAACAGCCACCATCCCGCGCACGAATTCCTCGTTATCGATCCCTACACCGCGCGCGGCGAGCCGGTCGAGTTCGGCTGCGAGCAACTGCGCATCGGTCAGTGTTCGGTAGGTCATCTTCTTCAGCGTGAGCCGCGCGAGCATCGCGTTGCGCTCCAGCGCATTCATCTGCGACAGGAACAGCTTGCCGCTCGCCGTGCAATGCAACGGCACGCGCATGCCGGGCCGCATCTCGAGCCGCAGCGGCTCGGTCGTCTCGACGCGTTCGACGTACAGCACCGTGTCGCCGTCGAGCGCGGTGAGGTTGCAGGTCTCGCCGAGCACGTCGACGAGCGCGCGCAGCACCGAACGGCAGTCGCGCGTGAAGGTGTTGTTCGACAGCGCCGCGAGCGCGAACTGCGCGGCGCGCGGGCCGAGCGCGATGCCGCGGTCGTGGCCGCGCGAGTCGGGCATGTGGATCACGTAGCCGCGCGTTTCGAGCGATTCGATCAGCCGCAGCAGCGTCGCCTTCGGGATATGCAGCCGCGCGGCGAGCTGCGACAGCGTGTTCGGCTGGCCGGCCGACGCGAGCGCTTCGAGCACCGCGAGCGCGCGCAGGACGCGCGCGTCGTCGGCCGGCGCGGGGGCGGGTTCGCGCATGTGTCTCCTCCGTCGGGATCGGCGTGCGTCCCGGGATGGTGTGTGCGATGGAAATGAAACGAATTGAACGGTTTTTGTACCACATTCGCGGCGTGGACAATAAATCGGCTTGTATGCGTTCCATGTGCTCAATAAATTTGGACAAAACATACCGGATTTTTCCAATACCCCGGAACGGAGACACGGAATGACACGCAGCTTCGACTATGTCGTGGTCGGCGCGGGATCGGCCGGTTGCGTCCTCGCCAACCGGCTGTCCGACGGCGGCCGCCATACGGTGTGCCTGCTGGAAGCGGGCCCCGCCGACAACTCCATGTGGATCCACGTGCCGATCGGATATGGCAAGACGATGTTCCACCCGGTGTACAACTGGGGCTTCCGCACCGATCCCGATCCGAACATGCACAACCGCCGCCTGTACTGGCCGCGCGGCCGCACGCTCGGCGGCTGCAGCTCGATCAACGGGCTGATCTACGTGCGCGGGCAGCAGCAGGACTACGACCACTGGGCCGCGCTCGGCAATCGCGGCTGGAGCTGGCGCGATTGCTTGCCGTATTTCCGCAAGCTCGAACACAACACGCTCGGAGAAGGGCCGACGCGCGGCACCGGCGGCCCGCTGTGGGCGTCCGCGATCCGGCAGCGGCAGGCGCTCGTCGACGCGTTCGTCGCCGCGTCGAGCCGGCTCGGCGTGCGCACGGTCGACGATTTCAACACGGGCGACCAGGAAGGCGTCGGCTATTACCAGCTCACCACGCGCAACGGGCTGCGCTGCTCGACGGCCGTGGCCTACCTGAAGCCCGCGCGCGGGCGGCCGAACCTGCATGTCGAAACCGATGCGCAGGCGCTGAAGGTGCTGTTCGACGGCACGCAGGCGTCCGGCGTGCGCTACGTCCAGCATGGCAAGGTTCACGAGGTGCGTGCGTTGCGCGAGGTGATCCTCGCGGCCGGCGCGCTGCAGTCGCCGCAACTGCTGCAGGTGTCGGGTGTCGGGCCGGCCGCGCTGCTGGAGCGGCACGGGATTCCGGTCGTCGCCGATCGCGCGGGTGTCGGCGAGAACCTGCAGGATCATCTGCAGATTCGTCTGATCTACGAAGTGACGAAGCCGATCACCACCAACGACGAATTGCATTCGTGGGTCGGCCGCGCGAAGATGGGCTTGCAATGGGCGCTGTTCCGCGGCGGCCCGCTCGCGATCGGCATCAACCAGGGCGGGATGTTCTGCCGGGCGCTGCCGGACGAATCGGCGACGCCCGACATCCAGTTCCATTTCTCGACGCTGTCGGCCGATTCGGCGGGCGGCAGCGTGCATCCGTTTCCCGGCTGCACGTATTCGATCTGCCAGCTGCGGCCCGAATCGCGCGGCACCGTGCGAATCCGCACCGACGATGCGCGCGACGCGCCGTCGATCCAGCCGAACTATCTCGACACCGAGCGCGACCGCCGCACGACGGTGGCCGGCGTGCGCTTCGCGCGCCGTGTCGCGGCCACCGAGCCGATGGCGCCGCTGATGAAGCGCGAGGTACGGCCGGGCGCGGATGCGCAGACGGACGACGAACTGCTCGAGTTCTGCCGGGAATACGGGCAGACGATCTTCCATCCGTCCGGCACCGCGAAAATGGGCGTCGCGAGCGATCCGCTCGCGGTCGTCGACGAGCGCCTGCGCGTGTACGGCACGCACGGGTTGCGCGTGGTCGACTGCTCGATCATGCCGACCCTCGTGTCGGGCAATACCAACGTGCCGATCGTGATGGTCGCCGAGAAGGCGTCCGACATGATCCTCGAGGACGCACGCGCGGCCGATCGCGGCCACGGCGTCGCACCGGCCGCCGAGGCGCTCGCGTAGGGCCTCGCCACGCATCAACCCGCGTGGCCCGTGCTCCTGCGCCCGGACGGCCGCCGCGCGTTCATCGATGCCCCCGCCGGTGCGGCGCCGGGGCAGGTTGCGGCGCATCCTTACCTGGAGAAGCTCGCATGGCTATCGATTCCCGGGTCGTCCGACGCGTGGCCGCGGCCAGCGTGATCGGCGCGACCGTCGAGTGGTACGACTTTTTCCTGTACGGCGTGGTCGCCGGCATCGTGTTCGACAAGCAGTACTTTCCGGCCGGCGACGCGTTCGTGTCGACGATGCTCGCGTATGCGACGTTCGCGGTCGGCTTCGTCACGCGGCCGCTCGGCGGCTTGCTGTTCGGCCATCTCGGCGACCGCGTCGGGCGCAAGTCCGCGCTGATCCTGACGATGCTGATCATGGGCGTGTCGACGGCCGGCGTCGCGTTCCTGCCGACCTACGCGCAGATCGGCATGTGGGCGCCGGCGCTGCTGCTGACGCTGCGCGTGCTGCAGGGCATCGGATTGGGCGGCGAGTGGGGCGGCGCGGTGCTGATGGCGTACGAATATGCGCCGCCGCACCGGCGCGGGCTGTATGCGAGCCTGCCGCAGATCGGGCTCGCGATCGGGCTGTGCCTCGCGGCCGGCGTGGTCGCGGCGCTGTCGCGTGCGTTGCCCGATGCCGCGTTCCTCGCGTGGGGCTGGCGCGTCGCGTTCGCGGCGTCGCTGCTGCTCGTCGCGGTCGGCTTCTACATCCGCACGCGGGTGGCCGATACGCCCGAGTTCGTCGCGCTCAAGCGCCAGCGGCGCGATACGAAACTGCCGGTGGTCGAGCTGCTTGGAAACTATCGGCGGGCGATCCTGCTCGGGATGGGTGCGCGCTATATCGACGGCGTGTTCTTCAACGTGTTCGCGGTGTTCTCGATCGGCTACATGACGCGCAACCTGTCGATCTCGCGCGGCGACGCGCTGCTCGGCGTGATGAGCGCGGCCGTCGTGATGTGCGTGTTCATCCCCGTGTTCGGCAGCCTGTCGGACCGGCTCGGCCGTGCGCGCGTGTACCGGTGGGGCGCGACGCTGTGCGGGCTGTCGGTGCTTCCCGCGTTCTGGCTGCTGCAGACGCAATCGACGAACCTGCTCGCCGTGTGGCTCGCGCTGGTGATCCCGTTCGGGATCTTCTACGCGATGGCGTACGGGCCGGAGGCCGCGCTGTTCGCGGAGCTGTTCGACGCGAACGTGCGTTACACGGGCATCTCGTTCGTCTACCAGGTGTCGGGCATCTTCGCGAGCGGCCTGACGCCGATCGTCGCGACCGCGTTGCTGCGCGTGAATGGCGGGGCGCCGTGGCTCGTCGGGGCTTACGTGATGTTGTCTGCACTCCTGTCGATCGTGTCCGCGCGGGCGATCGAGAAGCGTGGCGGCGTGGCTGAAGTCGCGGTGCGCACGATATGACGGTGGAAGGGGGGGCGGCGTGAGGCCGTATCGGCGTGCTGGTCTTCTGGCGGAGTCGCACCCGCGCCGCTGAACTTTGCTGACAGGTGCCGTTTGCCCGCTGTTGCCGGCCCTTCGGATTCCCGGTCATCAGGCAGCGTCGCACCCGCGCCGCTGATCCTTGCCGACCGTCGCCGTCCCCCCGTCGCCCGCTGTTACCCGCCGTCCGCCGCCCGCACGCGCTGGTCCAAGCGAATCCGGCCCACTGGCCCTACCTGCGAAAAAACGGCCTGCCTACACTTTCCTCGACAGATCGCCGCATTGAAGCATCTGCACACGATCGACCCGAAGAGAACGATCAGGAGACAGGCATGACCAACAGGCAGTCGGCAGCATTCGCCCGCGCGGCGAGCGCGCGCCCCGCATCAGTCAGTCGAATCGCCTCGTGCGCCCGTCGTGGCGCGGCAGGCAAGCCCGCGTCGGAGGTCTGAGCATGGCGACCCCTTCCATCGAACGCACCGCGAGCGGCTTTGCCGGCGGCCGGTCGAACGATACGCGTTACGACCCGACCTACGATCCGCTCGTGTCGCCGGGGCCCGGGTGCGGCAAGCAGTACGCGCCGACCTACTGGGTCGCGACGGCCGGCACTCCGCCGCCCGACGACGGCCCCGTCACGCGCGATCTCGATGTCGACGTCGCGATCATCGGCGCCGGCTACACGGGCCTCGCAACCGCGCTGTGCCTCGCGCGCGACCACGGCATCAAGGCCGTCGTGCTCGAGGCCAACCGCACGAGCTGGGGCTGCAGCAGCCGCAACGGCGGCCAGGGGCAGAACGCGTCGGGCCGGCTGTCGCGCTCGCAGTGGATCGAGCGCTGGGGCAAGGACGTCGCACTGAAGATGCACGACGAGATCCTCGAAGGCTTCGAGAACTTCAAGTCGCTCGTATCGGAAATCGACTGCGATCCGCAGCCGGGCGGCCATTTCCTGATCGCACATCGTCCGCGCGTCATGGCGAAGCTCGCAGCCGAGGCGAAGGTGTGGAAGGACGTGTTCGGCTATCCGTCCGAGCTGCTGAGCGCGGAAACCTTCCGCCGCGAATTCATCAACGACCACGAGGCGGCCGGCGCGCTGCACGAGCCGGAAGGTATCGGCATCCATGCACTGAAGCTCGCGTTCGGCTACCTGCGCCTGGCGCGCGAAGCCGGTGCGAAGGTGCATATGAGCAGCCCCGTGCTCGGCTTCGAGACGATCGACGGCGTGCACCACCTGCGCACGCCGGGTGGCGTCGTGCGGGCCCGCGCGGTCGGCATCGCGACCGGTGCGTATACCGCACAGACACTGCATCCGTCGCTGCGCAGCAAGGTGATGCCGATCCTGTCGAACTCGATGGTTACGCGCCCGCTCACCGACGCGGAGATCGACGCGTGCAATTTCCGCACGACGCAGGTGCTGACCGATACGCGTACGCTGCGCTTCTACTACCGTTTCCTGCCCGATCGCCGTCTGCAGATCGGCAGCCGCAGCGCGATTACCGGCGACGATGCGCCGAACCCGCGCCACTTCGAATTGCTGAAGGAAGGGATGGCGCGCAAGTTTCCCGCGTTGCGCGGCGTGGAGATCGATTATTCATGGTGGGGCTGGGTCGACGTGAGCCACGACATGATGCCGCGCGTGTGCCAGCCCGACCCGCGGCAGTCGGTGTACTACGCGCTCGGCTACGGCGGCAACGGCGTGTCGTACTCGCAGCAGGCCGGCCGCCGGCTGGCCGAGCAGATCGCGGGGAAGGGCGCACGTCAGACGCTGCCGATCTTCACGTCGCCGCTGCCGGGTCACCCGTTCGCGCCGTTCCGGCGTCTCGGGCAGCGGATGCTCTACCTGTCGTACTTCAGGAACGACGAAAAGCCCTGAACGCAGTGCTTGTCGCCCGGCGTGACGCAACCCGCGCCGGGCTGTCCAACACGATAAAAGCAACAGAATTCCGTGCGGCCGGGGCTGCAGGCGCCCCTGCGCGCGCCGTCGCCGGCGGCGCCCGCGCTCACCCGACGGTGGCGTGCGGGCGGCGCCGGACAACTGGATATGGAGAAGACATGCAACCCTCGAATCAGAGTGACCTGAAGTGTGGACTCAAGCAGCGCCACATGACGATGATCGCGCTTGGCGGCGTGATCGGTGCCGGGCTGTTCGTCGGCAGCGGCGTGGTGATTCAGCAGACCGGGCCGGCCGCGATCCTGTCGTTCCTGATCACGGGCGGCCTGGTCGTGCTCGTGATGCGGATGCTCGGCGAGATGGCATGCGCGATGCCGGCCGTCGGCTCGTTCTATGAATACGCGCGGCTCGCGTTCGGCAACTGGCGCGGCCCCGGCAAGATGGCGGGCTTCCTGACCGGCTGGATGTACTGGTATTTCTGGGTGATCGTCGTCGCGCTCGAAGCGGTCGCCGGCGCCAAGCTGATCCAGTTCTGGCTGCCCGATACGCCAGCGTGGATCATCAGTCTCGCGCTGCTGGTCGTGCTGACGCTCACGAACCTGATCTCGGTCGGCAGCTACGGCGAGTTCGAGTTCTGGTTTTCGTCGATCAAGGTCGGCGCGATCATCGTGTTCCTGTTCCTCGGCGGCCTCTACGTGCTCGGCCTGTGGCCCGCGTCGATGCACACGACGGCCGTGCTGCCGACGCTGCTCGGCCACGGCGGCTTCATGCCGCTCGGCATCGGGCCGGTGATGAGTGGGGCGGTCGCGGCGACCGGTTTCTACTTCGGCGCCGAAATCGTCACGATCGCGGCGGCCGAAGCGAAGGAGCCGGCCAAGGCCGTTGCGAAGGCAACCAATTCGGTGATCACACGCGTGCTGGTGTTCTACGTCGGCTCGGTGGCGCTCGTCGTCGCGCTGGTGCCGTGGAATTCGCATCAGATGGCCACGCCGTACGTGAGCGCACTCGAAGTGATGGGCCTGCCGGCCGCCGCCAACGTGATGAACGCGATCGTGCTGACGGCCGTGCTGTCCGCGCTCAACTCGGGCCTCTATGCGGCGTCGCGGATGCTGTTCGCGCTGACCCGCCACGGCGACGCGCCGGCCGCGCTCGCGAAGGTCAACAAGCGCGGCGTGCCGGTGCGCGCGATCCTGCTCGGCACGGTGTTCGGCTACGTGTCGGTCGTGATGTCGTACGTGTCGCCCGACACCGTGTTCGCGTTCCTCGTCAATTCGTACGGCACCGTCGCGCTGTTCGTGTACGTGCTGATCGCGTTCTCGCAACTGCGCCTGCGCAAGCGTCTCGACCCGGTGGCCGCCGGCAAGCTGCGCGTCAAGATGTGGGCGTATCCGTACCTGACCTGGGTCGCGATCGCCGGCATGGTTGGCATCCTCGTCGCGATGGCGTTCATCCCGGACCAGCGCAAGCCGCTGTGGCTCGGTGTCGCCAGCCTCGGCGTGCTGGTCGTCGCCTACGGGCTGACGCGCCGCAGCCGCCGCGAGCATCTCGACGACAGCGAACTGCTCGCCTATCCGCCGCGGTAATGCGCGGTAATGCATGACGACGAAGGCCCGGCCCGCAAGCCGGGCCTTCGCGCATGCGGCTGCCGGCCCGATCCGATGGATTGTTGACGCAACTATCGGGCCGACCAATAGCACCCATCAGAGGATGCGACTTTGTGTCGGCCGCGTGCCGGCATAGCATGGATGAACCGATTCACGGGTGCGCCCCGACAGGGCGCGCCCTCATCCGCGAACGAGGACAGACGATGGAACATCGGGCACGCGAGCGCGACGAGCAAGCCGAGATCAAGACGACGACGTGCTACATGTGCGCATGCCGCTGCGGCATCCGCGTGCACCTGCGCGAAGGCGAGGTGCGCTATATCGACGGCAATCCCGCACATCCGCTGAACCAGGGCGTCATCTGCGCGAAAGGTTCGTCGGGCATCATGAAGCAGTATTCGCCCGCGCGGCTCACGCAGCCGCTGATGCGCAAGCCGGGCGCCGAGCGCGGCGACGCGCAATTCGAGCCGGTGTCGTGGGACGTCGCATTCGACGTGCTCGAAAAGCGCCTCGCGCACCTGCGCGCCACCGACCCGAAGCGTTTCGCGCTGTTCACGGGCCGCGACCAGATGCAGGCGCTCACCGGCCTGTTCGCGAAACAGTTCGGTACGCCGAACTATGCGGCGCATGGCGGATTCTGCTCGGCGAACATGGCGGCCGGGATGATCTACACGATCGGCGGCTCGTTCTGGGAATTCGGCGGGCCCGATCTCGACCACGCGAAGCTGTTCTTCATGATCGGCACCGCGGAAGACCACCATTCGAATCCGCTGAAGATCGCGCTCGGCAAGTTCAAGCGTGCAGGCGGCCGCTTCATCGCGATCAATCCGGTGCGCACCGGCTACGCGGCGATTGCCGACGAATGGATTCCGATTCGCCCCGGCACCGACGGCGCGCTGTTCATGGCGTTGATGCACGAGCTGATCGCGCGGGATGCGTTCGATCTTGAATTCGTGTCGCGCTTCACGAACGCGGCCGAGCTGATCGACCAGCGCGACGGTGCCGACACGTTCGGGCTGTTCGTGCGCGACGCCGGCGCGCCGGAGGTCAATGCGCTGTATCCGCAGAACCGGATGTGGTGGGACACGAAGACGAACCGCGCGGTGCTGCATCACACGGAAGGCGCGGAGCCAGCACTCGACGGCCGCTATGTGCTCGACGACGGCACGCCCGTCGCGCCGTCGTTCACGCTGCTGCGCGAGCAGGTGGCCGATTGCACGCCCGAATGGGCGGCCGACATCACCGGTATCGCGGCCGACACGATCCGCCGCCTCGCCCGCGAGATGGAGACGGTTGCGCGCGAGCACGCGATCGAGCTGCCGGTGCGCTGGACCGACTCGTGGGGCAAGGCGCACGAATCGGTGAAGGGCGTGCCGATCGCGTTCCATGCGATGCGCGGGCTCGCCGCGCATTCGAACGGCTTCCAGACGATCCGTGCGCTTGCGGTGCTGATGTCGCTGCTCGGCACGATCGACCGGCCGGGCGGCTTCCGGCACAAGACGCCGTATCCGCGCGCGGTGCCGCCGTCGGCGAAACCGCCGAACGACCCGGCGCAGATCAGGCCGAACACGCCGCTCGCCACCGGCCCGCTCGGCTGGCCGGCGGGCCCCGAAGACCTGTTCGTCCATCCGGACGGCACACCTGCGCGGCTCGACAAGGCGTTCTCGTGGGAGTACCCGCTCGCAGTGCACGGGCTGATGCATTCGGTGATCACCAATGCGTGGCGCGGCGATCCCTATCCGATCGACACGCTGCTGATCTTCATGGCCAACATGGCGTGGAATTCGTCGATGAACACGACGGAAGTGCGCAAGATGCTGGTCGACAAGCGCGAGGACGGCCAATACCGGATCCCGTTCCTCGTCGTGTGCGATGCGTTCGCGTCGGAGATGACGGCGTTCGCCGACCTGATCCTGCCCGACACGACCTACCTCGAACGGCACGACGTGATGTCGGTGCTCGACCGGCCGATCTCCGAATTCGACGGGCCGGTCGACTCGGTGCGCGTGCCCGTCGTGCCGCCGACCGGCGAATGCAAGCCGTTCCAGGAAGTGCTGATCGAGCTCGCGAGCCGGCTGAAGTTTCCGGCCTTCACGACGGCGGACGGGCAGCGCAAGTACCGCGACTATCCGGATTTCGTCGTCAACTTCCAGACCGCGCCCGATTCGGGCACCGGCTTCCTGATCGGCTGGCGCGGCAAGGACGGCGACAAGGCCGTCGTCGGCGAGCCGAACCCCGACCAGTGGAAGCGCTACGCCGAGAACAACTGCGTGTACCACCACCGGTTGCCGGAGCCGCTGCAGTACATGCGCAACTGCAACGGCCCGTACATGCAGTGGGCGGTCGACAACGGGATGCGCAAGTTCGGCGTGCCGATCGTGATCCAGCTCTATTCCGACGTGATGCAGAAATTCCGGCTTGCCGCGCAGGGGCGCACGTCGGGCCGCCAGCCGCCCGATCATCTGCGCGAGCGCATCGCACGCTATTTCGATCCGCTGCCGTTCTGGCATCGCTCGCTCGAAAGCGGGCTGACCGATGCGAGCCGTTATCCGCTCGCGGCGATTACGCAGCGGCCGATGGCGATGTACCACTCGTGGGATTCGCAGAACGCGTGGCTGCGGCAGATCCACGGCGAGAACCACCTGTTCGTGAACCCCGTGACGGCCGCCGCGCAGCAGATCGGCGACGGCGCGTGGATCTACGTCGAATCGCCGTGGGGCAAGGTGCGTTGCCGCGCGCGCTACAGCGAGGCGGTCGAGCCCGGTACCGTCTGGACGTGGAATGCGATCGGCAAGGCGGCCGGCGCGTGGAACCTCGGGCCGCAGGCGGGCGAGTCGCAGCGCGGCTTCCTGTTGAACCACGTGATTACCGACGAGCTGCCGGATGCGGCCCGCACGGGGGCACGCATGTCAAACTCCGATCCGGTCACGGGGCAGGCCGGCTGGTACGACGTGCAGGTGCGGATCTATCCGGCCGAAGCCGATGCCGCCACGACCTTGCCGCAGTTCGCGCCGATGCCGGCGCTGCCGGGCACGCCGCGCGTGCTGCAGCGTGTGCAGGCGTATTTCGCGGGAACCGGCGCATTCGCCGCGCGGCTGCGGCGCGCGACGTCGGCCGGCCCGAAGTCTGAAGATCGCTGATCGAAGGAGCACAACCATGACCCAGATGGCCCTCGTCATCGACCTGAACGTGTGCGTCGGCTGCCATGCCTGCGTGACGAGCTGCAAGGAATGGAATACGTCGGGCGAAGCCGGCAGTCTCGCCGATCTGCGCCCGTACGACGACGATCCGTCCGGCACGTTCTTCAACCGCGTGCAGACCTACGAAGCGGGCGTGTTCCCGATGACCGACACGATCCACTTCCCGAAATCGTGCCTGCACTGCGAGGATCCGCCGTGCGTGCCGGTGTGCCCGACCGGCGCGAGCTACAAGCGCAAGTCGGATGGGATCGTGCTGGTCGACTACGACAAGTGCATCGGCTGCAAGTACTGCGCGTGGGCGTGCCCGTACGGCGCACGCGAGCTCGACGAAGGCCGCAAGGAGATGACGAAGTGCACGCTGTGCGCGGACCGCATCGACAACCCGGCACTGCCCGAACGCGACCGGAAACCTGCGTGCGTGCTCGCGTGCCCGACGTCGGCGCGGCTGTTCGGCGACGTGCACGATCCCGAGTCCGACGTGTCGCGCGCGATCCGCGAGCGCGGCGGCTATGCGCTGATGCCCGAATGGGGCACGCGACCGTCGAACCACTACCTGCCGCGCGTGAAGACCGAGGCGTCGTGCGGTTGCGGGAGTAGCGGCGGGTGCGACAGCGCGTCGAACGGCAGTGACGAGGACGCGTCGTTCGACGCTCGCGCGGCGCGCGGCGATATCAATCTCGTGTCGCTCGCGACGCAGCGCTGAGCTGCCGTGCATTTCAATCAGGATCTAACGGAGTTTCCATGCGCCCAGCCTTTTCGGTCGTTTTCCTCACCACGCTGTGCGGCGCCGCACAGGGCCTGCTGCTGACGCTCGTGATCGTCGAGGCACTTGCGCGCGCGGCAGGCGTCGATATCGCTGCGTCGTTCTACGTGACGGGTGCCGCGCTGTCGGTCGCGCTCGGCGCGCTCGGCCTGCTGGCGTCGTTCTTCCATCTCGGCCACCCCGAACGCGCATGGCGCGCGATCGCGATGTGGCGCACGTCGTGGCTGTCACGCGAATGCATTGCGCTGCCGGTGTTTCTCGCATGCGCGTTCGCGTATGGTGCGGCGCACCTGTTCGGCTGGCCCGGCACGTTGCTGATCGGCGCGGTGGGCGCGCTCGCGAGCGCCGCGCTGTTCGTGTGTACCGCGATGATCTACGCGTGCCTGCGCTTCCTGCAGGAATGGGCGAGCCCGCTGACGCTCGTGAACTTCGTGCTGCTCGGCTGCGCGTCGGGCTGCACGCTGGCGACGGCTTGCGCCGCGTGGCTCGCGCCGGCGCTGGTCGGCCGGCTCGCCGTGGCCGCGTGTGTGCTGACGCTCGCGGGCTGCGTGGCACGGCTCGCGTCGCTCGCACGCAATGCACGGTTGCGGCCGAAGTCGACCGTGCAGAGCGCAACAGGGATTCACGACGCGAAGGTCGAACAGAAGTCGCGCGGCTTCACGGCCAGTGCGTTCAATACGCGGGAGTTCTTTCACGGGCAGGGCAACGGCACGCTGCGCACGGTGAAGGCCGGCTTCCTGCTCGGCGCATTCGCAGTGCCGTTCGTGCTGACCGGCGCGGGCGCGCTCGCGCCGACGTCGGTCGCGGCGGCCGTCGCGCTCGGCGCGGCGTTCGTGATCCAGTATGCGGGGCTGGTCGCGGAACGCTGGTTCTTCTTCGCGGATGCGCGGCATCCGCAGAACATCTACTACCAGCGCGCGTCATGACGGCGCGTAGCCGTCTCCGCGCCGCGCCGGAACTAGAACGTTTCCGTGAGTGCGCGTGCTGCTTCCTGCAGGCGCGGCACGTGGTCGAGCAGCCGCGACAGCGGCGCGCGCGACACCGGCGCATGCACGGCGACCGCGGCGATGCACGCGCCGTCGTCGCCGACGATCGGTGCCGCGATGCACACGATGCCCGCGACGAATTCCTCGTTGTCGATCGCCAGGCCCTTGTGCGCGGTGCGATCGAGTTCGGCTTCGAGCAGCTCGGGATCCGAGATCGTGTTCGGGGTGTAGCGCGGCAGCGCCAGCGCGCGCACCAGCGCGGCGCGTTCGTCGCGCGGCAGCAGCGCGAGCAGCAGCTTGCCGCTGGCGCTGCAATGCGCGGGTACGCGCGAGCCGGGTTTCAGGTCGAGCCGCAGCGGCCAGTCGGCCTCGACGCGGTCGAGATAGACGACTTCCGTATCGTGCAGCGCGGTCAGGTTGCAGGTTTCGCCGAGATCGGCGACGAGCCGTTCGAGGATCGCATGACGCAGCCGGCGCGCGCCCGCATGCAGCATCACGCCGGTGCCGAGCCGCGCGAGGCGCGGGCCGATCGCGTATGCGTTCTTGCGCCCCGGCTCGCGGATCACGAGGCCGCCGGCTTCGAGCGACGCGAGCATCCGGTGCAGCGACGCCTTCGGGATATCGACGTCGCGCGCGAGATCGGCGAGCGACACGGCATCGCCGGCCTGGACGAGATGTTCGAGCAGCGCGAAGGCGCGCAGCGTGGGCGTATCCGCGGGCAGCATGGCAGGCGTTCCGGAAACTGGACTGCGGCCATTGTACCGAACGGCCCGGCAGGCCGGCCGCGCGGGGCGGCGGGCGCAGCAATCCGGCATGCATTTTCGGCAACGGAACGAATCGTTCCGTAAGCACGACTGGAGCGGGCGCGACGATCGACGCCTGCGCAATACGTAACGACAGGAGCGCAACGCAATGGATGGGGTGGCGAACAAGCCGGACTGCACGGTGTCGGTCCGCGAGCGGTTCGGGTTCGATTCGGACCTGATGGTGCCCGCGTTCAGTACGCGCGACGACCACGTGCCCGATATCGACGACGCATACCGTTTCAACCCGGACGTCACGCTCGCGATCCTCGCCGGCTTCGCGCGCAACCGCCGCGTGCTCGTGCAGGGGATGCACGGCACCGGCAAGTCGACGCATATCGAACAGGTTGCGGCGCGGCTGAACTGGCCGTGCGTGCGCGTGAACCTCGACGGCCATATCAGCCGGCTCGATCTGGTCGGCAAGGATGCGATCGTCGTGCGCGACGACGTGCAGGTGACCGAATTCCAGGAAGGGATCGTGCCGTGGGCGCTGCAGCGCCCGGTCGCGCTGGTCTTCGACGAATACGATGCGGGCCGGCCCGACGTGATGTTCGTGATCCAGCGGATTCTCGAACGCGACGGCAAGTTCACGCTGCTCGACCAGAACCGCGTGATTCATCCGCATCCGTCGTTCCGGCTGTTCGCGACCGCGAACACGGTCGGGCTCGGCAACCTGAACGGGCTCTATCACGGCACGCAGATGCTCAACCATGCGCAGATGGACCGCTGGAACGTGGTCGCGACGCTCGACTACCTGCCGCGCGACGAGGAGATCGGCATCGTGCGTGCGCGCGTGCCGGAACTCGCGAGCGAAGCCGGCCGCCCGCTGCTCGAATCGATGGTGAGCCTCGCGGAGCTGACGCGCAACGGCTTCGCGACCGGTGACCTGTCGACGCTGATGTCGCCGCGCACGGTGATCGACTGGGCCGAGAACTGCCAGATCTTCCGCGATCCGGCGCTCGCGTTCCGGCTCACGTTCCTGAACAAGTGCGACGACGCCGAGCGGCCGGTCGTCGCCGAGTATTACCAGCGCTGTTTCGGCGAGGAACTGGCGGTCGCATCGCGTGCCGGCGGCGGCGAGCCGGGAGCGGGGCGGTGAGCGCCGATCGCGACGCCGCGCGTCGTGTATCGGCGCGCGAAGCGCTGGGCGCGTCGACCGTGCGCGCACTGACGCGCGACGCGACGCTGCATTACCGTGCGGGCCGCGTGTGCCGCGACCTGCGGCCGCTGCCGATCCATGCGCCGCACCTGCGCGCGCAGGCTGCCGACGACGATCTCGCGTCGTGGCGCGGCGCGGCCGACGGCGCGGCACTGCGCATCCTGCAATCGGATGCGGACCTGCATCGCGCGCTGTCCGGCGACGATCCGGTCGAACGCGTGCTGTTCGAAATGCTCGAGCAACTGCGCTGCGAATCCCTGGCGCCGCCCGCGATGCGCGGCGTCGTGCAGAACCTGCGCCATCGGTTCGAAACCTGGTCGCGCGCGTTTCACCGGTCGGGGCAGGCCGATACGCATGTGGGGATTCTTGTTTACACGGTCGCGCAGATCGCATGGTCGCGGCTGACGGGCTGGCCGGTGCTGGAGGAGACGGAAGACCTGATCGAAGCGTCGCGCGCGGCGATCGTGCCCGAGATCGGCGTGCAGCTCGCGGCGCTCAAGCGGTGCCGGCACGATCAGCGCGAATATGCGGAACACGCACTGGCGCTCGCGAAGCGCATTGCATCGATGATCCGCGATGCGCGCGCGGCCGTCGTGGAAACGGTGACCGAAGACGCACGCGAGCAGGACGACGCACTGACGAATTTCTCGCTGTGGGTCGATTTCGACGAGACGGGCATCGACCTGCCGGCGCTCGTCGAGACGGGCGACAGCGTCGTGCTGCATGGCGGCGACGCCGTCTATCGAGCATATACGACGCGCTACGACCGCGAACTCCGGCCGGCCGCGCAGATCCGCGCGGCGCTGCTGCGCGAGTATCGCGACCGGCTCGACGGTCAGGTCGCCGCGCAGCGGATCAACGTCACGCGGCTCGCGCGTGTGCTGCGCGCGGCGCTCGTCGTGCCGCAGGCCGACGGCTGGTCGTTCGGCGAGGAGCACGGCCGCCTCGACGGCCGCCGGCTCGCGCAGCTCGTCAGCTCGCCGGCCGAACGGCGGTTGTTCCGGCTCGAACGCGTGCGGCCGCATGCCGACTGCGCGCTTTCGTTCCTGATCGACTGCTCGGGGTCGATGAAGACGTGGATCGACGGTGTTGCGCTGATGTTCGATACGCTGGCCCGCGCGGGCGATGCCGCCGGTCTCGCAACCGAAGTGCTCGGCTTCACGACGCTCGCATGGAACGGCGGCCGTGCGCGGCAGGACTGGCTCGCGCGCGGCAAGCCGCGCCATCCGGGCAGGCTCAACGAAACCGGCCATCTGGTGTTCAAGGACGCGGACACGCGCTGGCGGCATGCGCGCACGGGCATGGCGGCGTTGTTCAAGGCCGACCTGTTCCGCGAAGGCGTCGACGGCGAAGCGGTCGAATGGGCGTGCGTGCGGCTCGCGGCGCGGCCGGAGGCGCGCAAGATCGTCGTCGTGATCTCGGACGGCAGCCCGATGGATGGCGCGACGGCGCTGGCGAACGATCCGTTCTACCTCGACAACCACCTGAAGCAGGTGGTCGCGCGCGAGGAGGCGGCCGGCCGCGTCGAAGTCCTCGGGCTCGGCGTCGGGCTCGATCTCGGCCCGTACTATCGTCATCGGCTCGCGATCGACCTCGCGTCGGCGCCGGACATGAAGCGGCTCGTCGAAATCGCGTGCTGGATCGGCGCGCGGCGGTGAAGCGGGCGATGGCATTCGATCCCGAAGTGGCGACGTGTACGCATCGCGGCCGAATGCCAGGCGTAAGGTGGTCAGATGCGCCGCACCGCGCGGCATCACGCGCCGCGCAGCAGCGGCGGCAGCGACGTCGCGATCAGCCCGATGCCGATCGCCATCAGTACGCCGAACGCGAGCCGGCGCAGCGCGACCGGCGACAGCGGCGGCGGATAGTGGCGCGCAGCCACTGTCGTCAGCATCACGACCGGCGTCGCGAGCGCGGCCAGCAGCAGGATGTCCCGATCGAGCTGCCCTTCGCATGCGCTGTACAGCACGCGCGTGGCCGAGGTCGTCGTGAACAGCACGATCAGCGCGCAGCGGATCTGCACGAGCGTCAGCGGCTGCCGGTAGAACTGGAAGATCAGCGGCGGCCCCGACACGCCGAACATCCCGCTCAGCAAGCCGCCGAACAGGCCGCTGACGAAGAAGCTGCGGTTGTCCGAGCGTTCGGTGAGGGGCGTCGGCCGCAGCGCGGCGCTCAGGCCGCCGTACAGCACGACCGCGCCGAGGATCAGTTGCAGCAGGTCGGCCGCCGAGCGGCTCAGGCATTCGAGCAGCAGCACGCCCGCGACGACCGACGGCAGGATGCCGAGCGTCGCCGCGCCGACCGCGCGCCAGTCGATGTGATGCAGCCGGCCCGGCAGCGCGGTCGCGCCGTTCGCGAGCGACACGACGCTCATCAGCGTCGCGACGGTCGCGAGGGGCGCGAGCCCGAAGCCGCTCGTCGCGCCCATCACGATCATCCCGAGCCCGAAGCCGGTGACGGTCTGGAAATAGCTGCCGGCGCCGATCGCCGCGATCAGGATCGCCAGTTTGTCGGCCGTCATGCGTGCGCGGCCTCGCCGGTCGCGGCGCGCTGCGCGGCCGCCTGCGCCTGCACGGTGGTCGCCGCGATCACGTGATACACGTCGTCGGCGCTGCAGCCGCGCGACAGGTCGTTCGCGGGCCGGCGCAGCCCCTGCAACAGCGGGCCGACGGCCTTCGCGCGGCCGATCCGCTCGGCGAGCTTGTAACCGATGTTGCCGGCTTCGAGGCTCGGGAACACGAGCACGTTCGCGTGGCCGCCCACCTGCGAATGCGCGATCTTGCGCTCGGCGATTTCCGCGACGATCGCCGCGTCGAGCTGCACGTCGCCGTCGATCGCGAGGGCGGGGCGCCGTTCGCGCACCTGCGCGGTCGCGGCCGTCACCTTGTCGACCGCCGCATGATGCGCGCTGCCGCTCGTCGAGAACGACAGCATCGCGACGCGCGGCTCCTCGCCGAGCAGCGCGTGTGCGCTGTCGGCGGCGGCCATCGCGATCTCGGCGAGCTGGCTGGCATCGGGATCGACGACGAGCGCGCAGTCGGAGAAGATCAGCCCGCCCTTGATCGTGTGGAACGGCTCGCACAGCATCATCAGGAAGAAGCTCGACACGATCCGGAACGCCGGATCGACGCCGATCAGCTGGATCGCCGCGCGCACGACGTCGGCCGTCGCATGCACGGCGCCCGCGACCGAGCCGTCCGCATCGCCGAGCCGCACCATCAGGTTCGCGTGGCAGAGCGGGTCGAGCACCGCATCGCGCGCGGCATCGGCCGTCATGCCTTTGCTGTTGCGCAGCGCATGCAGCGTGTCGGCATAGGCATCGCGTTGCGCGGCGGTGGCCGGATCGACGAGCGTCATGCCGTCGAGATCGATCGCGTCGCGCGCGGCCGCCGCGTGGATCGCCGCACGGTTGCCGACGAGCACGATGCGGGCGATGCCGTCGCGCGTCGCCCGCTCGGCGGCCTGCAGCACGCGCGGATCGTCGGCTTCGCACAGCGCGATGCGCATCGGCTGGCGGCGCGCGGATTCGAGAATGCGGTCGAGGGCTTTCATCGTTCGCTCGGGTCAGGAAGGAAAAACGGCCGGATGCGGCGGCCCGCACGGGGCACGGCGTCCGGCCGGAGGGCCGGCCGCGCGAGCGGGGCGCGCGACCGGCAACGGGTGCGTCAGCGACGCGGCATCACACGTAGTCCTTGTACTTGTCGAGCATGCGAACCGGCTTCGACAGCGCATCGCGACGGAACGGATCGCCGAGTTCGCGCGTGCACATGATCTCGATGATCGTGGTCTTGCCTTCGTTCATCTGCATGTCGATTGCACGCTTGAGCGCCGGGCCCACCTCTTCGAGGCGGTCGACCGTAATCCCTTCGGCGCCCATCGCACGCGCGATCGCCGCGAAGCTCTGGTTGTCGAGTTCGCCCGCGACGAAGCGGCGGTTGTAGAAGTCGACCTGGTTCTTCTTCTCCGCGCCCCACTGGCGGTTGTGGAACACGACGGCCGTCACCGGGATGTTGTGGCGCACGCAGGTCATCGTTTCCATCAGGCTCATGCCCCACGCGCCGTCGCCCGCATACGACACGGCCGGGCGGTGTGGCGCGGCGACTTTCGCGCCGATGATCGTCGGGAACGCATAGCCGCAGTTGCCCCAGCTCATCGCCGCGAAGAAGCTGCGCGGCTTGTTGAAGCGCAGGTAGCTGTTCGCGACCGAGTTGATGTTGCCGATGTCGGTCGACACCATCACGTCCTCGGGCATCGCCTTCTCGAGCTCGCGCAGCACCTGGCGCGGATGCAGGTACTGCCCGCCGCTGAACCGCTTCTCGTGCTTCTGCTCCTCGATCATGTCGAGGCTGTACGCGTCGCGCTCGTGCGTCCAGTCGTCGAGTTCCTTTTCCCACGCGGCCTTCTCGGTCGCGATCTGGTCGGCGCGATCGCCGCGCGAGCCGTCGCACGCGAGCGTGCGGCCTTCGAGGCGTTGCGCGAGCGCGATCGCCGCGGCCTTCGCGTCGCCGCAGATGCCGACCGAGATCTTCTTCACGAGGCCGAGCATCTTGTGGTCCGCGTCGATCTGGATGATCTTCGCGTCCTTCGGCCAGTAGTCCATCCCGTGCTGCGGCAGCGTGCCGAACGGCCCGAGGCGCGAGCCGAGCGCGATCACGACGTCCGCGCGCGACAGCAGTTTCATCGCCGCCTTCGAGCCCTGGTAGCCGAGCGGGCCGCACCACAGCGGATGGTTCGCCGGGAACGAGTCGTTGTGCAGGTAGCTGTTGACGACCGGTGCGCCGAGCCGTTCGGCGAGCGCCTTGCATTCCTCGATCGCGTCGGCCATCACGACGCCGCCGCCCGAGATGATCACCGGGAATTTCGCCTGCGCGATCAGGGCGGCTGCGTCGTCCAGGCTCTGTTCGCCGCCGGCGCCGCGATCGAGGCGGCGCGGTTGCGGAATCTCGACCTTGACCTTGCCGTAGAAGTAGTCGCGCGGGATGTTCAGCTGCGTCGGGCCCATCTCGGCCTGCGCGCGGTCGAAGCAGCGCGCGGTGAATTCGGCCATCCGCGCCGGGTGCGTGACGTGGCCCTGGTACTTCGTGAATTCCTGGAACATCGGCAACTGGTTCGCTTCCTGGAAGCCGCCGAGACCGATCCCCATCGTGCCGGCTTCCGGCGTGACGATCACGACCGGGCTGTGTGCCCAGTACGCGGCTGCGATCGCCGTCACGCAGTTGCTGATGCCGGGGCCGTTCTGGCCGATCACGACGCCGTGGCGGCCCGACACGCGCGCATAGCCGTCGGCCATGTGGCCCGCGCCCTGTTCGTGCACGACCGGGATCAGGCGGATGCCGGCCGGCGCGAAGATGTCCATCGCATCCATGAACGCGGAGCCCATGATGCCGAACATGTCGGTCACGCCGTTGGCCGCGAGGGTTTCGACGAAGGCTTCGGACGGCGTCATGTCCTGCGGACCGCCGGCCGATGCACGCAGGGAAGTGGATTGTTCGCTCATGGGTTGTCTCCGATTGTTCAATTAACGGAACGTCTTGTTCCGGATGCTATTGGCTGGGGAAGGCCGGTCAAGTCATTCCGCCCGCTGCCGGGGAATGTGGAATGAAATGAAATGATTCGTTTCAAAATGGGCGTCGGGCACGGTGGCCCGGGTGGCGCACGAGGCGCGCTCAGGCCGGCTGCTTCGGCCGTTCCTTGCGGAAGGCGCGCTTGACGGCGATCAGTCCGTCGCGGAATTCGAACAGGTCGCAGCCTTCGGCCTCGATGCGCCAGCCTTCGGCGTGCGTGCCCGTGAACACCCATTCGGAGACGCCGCGCTCGCCCGCGACGGTGTGGCGGCCACGGCCCCAGTGCGCGTCGGGGAAGGTCTTGAACACCGCTTCGAACGCGGCGCGTACCGCGTCGCGGCCGACGAAGCGCGCGCCGTGGATGTCGGGGCCGCCGGCCGCGTCGAATACGCAGTCCTCGGTCATGAAGCCCATCAACGCATTGGCGTCGTGCCGGTTGAAGGCGTCGGAAAACGCCGCGAGCGTGGCGGCCGTGACGGGGGCGGTGAGCGTGTCTGCCATAACGTGTCTCCTGTCGAATGGTGGGCGGTGCGCAAGGCGCTGGCGCGCATGCGGCACGCGGTATCGACACGTTAGTGAGCGCTCGTTTTTGGCGGTAGCGCCAGTCGGGGGGATTCGCTTGGGCCAGAGCCAGGGGGTGTTTGCAGGGCGGCAGAGGATGGTCTGCGTCACATTTTTTGATTATTTCCCTGCTTATCAAAGTATGCGGAGGTGCCGAGGTGATTTTCAATGGGAGAGGTTTTTTTATGTGAAAAGTAAGAATTATTTTTTTAGATTAAAGGGGAGGGGCGAAGTTGTTCGAAATTGATCGAATGAAATCGAAATAATCCGAAATTCAATGAGTCGCTTGGCCGACTGGCAGCTTGAGTATCTGCTGGCCCGCGCGCGGTTTCTTCGCTCAATGTTTCGTTGGGTCTGCATGACCATTGCCCGATTCAGTTGACGTAAAGCGCTGCCGACCAAGTCGCGAGCGCAGACGTGCGATCGGCTTTTTACCAACTTCATTCGAGGAATCGACTATGTCGCGACGAGCAGTCAGAAACGGTGACCCGACGACTACGGGAGGCTTCGTCATCGCAACGACAGCAACGATGTTTAGCGAAGGGAAGCATGTCGCCCTGAGCGGAGACGAGGCAACATGCGGCAATTGCGATGGGTTGTTCAAAATCGTTGGAAGCGCTGCGCGCATGACGTGGAACGGACGCAGTGTTGTTCTCGAAGGCGATTCGGTACTTTGTCCGTGCGGAATGAACATGGTCCTTGCGGGCAGCGATTGCACGATCTTTTACGACGATCCGGGCCTGCTCGACCGGAGTCGACGCACGCTCGTCGAGTGCCTTCACGCAAGGCGTCGCGCCGATGATTCATGACGACCAGTTCGTCATCAGGGACAAGCGGACGAAGCAACCATTGAGTAACGTTCAATATTGGATCAAGGATCGATCCGGCAACGTGCTTGCATCCGGCGTGAGCGACGCGCAGGGATGTACCTTGCGTGTCAGCACAAAAGCAGCGCAAACGCTGAAGCTTGTCATCGGAGATTAAGAAGATGGCAGATCAAATCACTGTGGCCGAGACAACGACAAACACCATCGAGGGATCGCAACGATTCGCGGACGTTGACATGCGGCCGATCTGCGAGAACATGACGAACTCCGAGTTTCGGATAATGTTCGCCAAGGCACAGGTGCTTGCCGTGAGTCGACTGGAGGCACGCGTTGCCTCCCTGAAAGGGTGGTCGCAGTACGAGAAAGATCGTGTATTCAAGTGGTTCGGTCGCGACGACGATTCAACCCGCATGCGGCTTCTTACCGGGTTGGCGAAGGTGCTGAATGTCGTACGCGCGTTCAACGAACACAACGTCGTTCGTACCGGCAGCGCTGCCGATCTGGCGACGGGATGTACACCACATCCGCTTGGAACCGATCAGGAAGCCGCACATGTCTGCGCACCGGACACCGCAACGCACACGTTCTCGATCAGTGCCGAGTTTTGTACGATGCGCCCGTGGACTGCGTATGCCGATTCGCAAGTATCGATCATCATTCACGAGGCAAGTCATTTCCTGGACACCATGGCCGCAACCGACGAGAAGTACTACATCACGCCGTTCCTCTCAGTATGGGGGCGATCACATCCGGATTTGGCGATCAACAATGCCGAAAGCATCGCGGGGTACGTCGTAGATGGCGACTAACTACCTGATTGCTGTCGTGCTCGCGTTGATCCTTGCGCAGACAGCGCTTGCGTGCGAAGGGCAACAAAGCCTTCCCGGCCAATACATCGACATTCGCTTTGAACGTGATTCAAGTGAGATTCCCAGGACTGAACTGGCACGGTTGTCAGCATGGTCGAGCGATTTACGCAATCGCTTTCCGATTCTCGATGTAGTCTGGCTTGTAGGGCTCTCAGAATCGACGGAAAAGAACGCGCAGCAGTTGGCGTACCGACGAGCTGAAAACGTCATGAACGCGCTTGATCAGTTCACGATCAAAGGCAGGCGGAGCACATTTATCGGTCGAATCTACCAGCCGGTTCCCGAGATTGATCAAAGCGGACGGCGCGTGGAGGTCAATGTGGGTCCGGGATGCCCGGACCATTGTTGCTCAACCCTGAGCCCCACACCTGCCGGGCATTGACGTTACATGCCACCCTGACAAGGCCCGCGACGTCGCGGGCCTCTCTCATTAATCGGGCTTCTGCGCCCGCACACACTGCGCGAGCGCCTGCACACCCGGCTCGATCCGCTCGAGCGGGATCGCGGAAAACCCCATCCGGAAGCAGCGTCGCGCGTCGCCTTCATCGTTCATGAAGAACACGCTGCCCGGCTCGATCAGGATGCCGGATTCCTGTGCATCGGCGGCGAGGCGCGTCGCATCGAGCCACGGCGGCCCCTCGACCCAGCACGACGCGCCGCCCGTCACCGGCACGTACCGCGCTTCCGGCAGATGCGCATCGAGCGCGGCCATCAGCGCCTGCGAGCGCTCGCTGTAAGCATGCGCGAGCCGGCGCAGCAACGCGTCGTGATGGCCGAGCGCGAGAAAGGTCGCGAACGCGCGCTGGATATACGCGACCGGGTGGCGCACCATCAGCCGCCGCAGCGCACGCAACTCGCGGATCAGCTCGCGCGGCCCGACCACGTAGCCGAGCCGCAGCCCCGGCGCGAACGTCTTCGACAGACTGCCGACGTAGATCACGCGGTCGGCCGTGTCGAGGCTCTTCAACGCCGGATGCGGCGTGCCGGAGAACGTGTTTTCGCTCTCGTAGTCGTCCTCGATGATCACGAAGTCATGCTGCCGCGCGCAATCGAGCAGCGCGCGGCGGCGTTCGACCGGCATCGTCGCGGTGGTCGGGCACTGGTGGCTCGGCGTCACGTACACGTAGTCGCAGCGCGACAGCGTATCGCCGAGCGCATCGGGCGCGATCCCGTGGCCGTCGACAGGTAGCGGCAGCAGCCGTGCGTTGCGGTTCTCGAAGATGTTGCGCGCGTCCGGATAGCCGGGGTTCTCGAAACCGACCGTCGTGTGCTTGCCGCACAGCAGGTCCGCGATCAGGTACAGCGCCTGCTGGCAGCCATTCGTGACGACGATCTCGTCGGGCATCGCGAACACGCCGCGCCGCGGCAGCACACGCGTGCGGATCTGCTGGATCAGCGATTCGTCGTCGCGTTCGATCAGGTCGGGCGCCCAGTTGCGGATCTCCATCACCGACAGCGCCTTCAGGCAGCATTCGCGCCAGTCGTTGGTCGGAAACAGCGACTGGTCGAATTGCCCGTAGATGAACGGAAATTCGTAGTGCTGCCAGTTCGCGGGCTTCACGATATTGCGCTGCCTCGACGGCGGATGCGCGATGCGCTTCTCCCAGGCGGGGCGGCCCGGCGTATCGGCGCTGCCGCCGGGCTGCGCATCGGGCTTGGTGGCCGCGAAGCCGGGCAGGCCCTCCAGCATCTTCGGGTTCACGAAGTGCCCGCTGCGTTCGCGCGAGATCAGGTAACCCTCCTCGACGAGCATCTGGTACGCGAGCACGACGGTGTTGCGCGCGACGCCGAGCTGGTCGGCGAGCTCGCGGCTCGACGGCAGCGCGGCATCGGGTGCGAGCTGGCCGTCGAGGATCGCGGCCACGAGCATCCGCCGGATCTGATCCTGCAGGCTCGACGCCGACGACCGCCGGAACTGCTGGGCCCATAAGGCGGTCGGGGTACGACTCGGCATGCTTCCTCCTGTGATCGGTACGGGAAATGCGAGGCGGTGCGCGTGGTGCGCGCGCGGCCCGCGAGGGGCGCGGTTTCGCGAGAATACGCGCGCCGCGCCGCGGATGTGGACTCAATGAAATGTGTCGTCTGGCACTACTGCGCGCCGACGTGGCAAGACGATACTCAACTCGTCGCACCCGGACGATCCGGATAACTCCCCGGTACGCGGGCAAAGGAGGGCGTGCGCGTATCGCGTTCGCCTGCAGTGTGATGCAGAGGAGAGGGACGCCATGCACGTCGTCGTGTTCAGGGATCGCTGCGAGCGCGTGATCCGCATCGTGTTCGACGACGCACGTGCGACGGCGGTCGCGTATCGCGACGACGAGGCGATCGGCGAACTCGGCATCGACGACGGTGGAGGTGCGGTGCGATTGCCGTCGCTCACGCGGCTGTACGTCGAACCCGCGTATCGGCGCAGCGGCATCGCGCACACGCTGCTGGCGTGCGTGTCGCGCGAATTCGGGCGGCCGATCCGCATCGACACCGGTGCGCGCGACTGGCCCGATACGCCGGCATGGGCGACGCTGTGCCGCTGCCTCGAATACGAAGGGCTGGTTGTCGTTCGCTAGCCCGCGCTGCCGTCACTGCGGCAACCGAAAGCGTGGCCACGATCGCACGCCCTCAAGACGGAGACGACACCGGGCACGGGCCGCCCGTGCGAATGTTGTTGCCCTTCGCGTCGGTCACGAGGTCACCCTCGCAACGGTTCTGCTCGACGCGCACCTCGGCGGTGTGGGTCTGCCCGTAGCGGTAGTCGCGCATGTTCAGCCCGAAGAACCGCCCGCGATCGGCCTGGTTCGCGTCGCGACCCATCGCGTTCAGGCGCGCGTGGACGGGCATATCGAGAGGCAGCAGACGTTTCGGTGAGCGGGTGCGTCCTCTCGATGCCGGCCGGGCAGCCCGTCACATCGGAAAACGTCAATGTAAATGCGTATTATTTGCCTTTGCGTCGCGTGCAACACCGCTTTCCATCGCCCGGCAGGCGCGCGGCGGCAGCGACTCGATACACTGCCGTACCGGATGGACGGGCCCCGGCAAGCAGGCTCGGAGCAAGGAGACAACACACGATGGACACCCAACCCGCAGCAGTCGTCACATACCGCGGCGATGCGATCGAGAACACCCACGTCGCCCATGTGGCGGTGGTCGACGCACGCGGCAGGCTGCTGGCCCGGCTCGGCGATCCGTTCCGGATGACGCTCGCGCGGTCGGCGGCCAAGCCGGCCCAGACGCTGTCGGTGATCGAGACGGGCGCGCCCGAACGCTTCGGCTTCGACGACGCGGACATCGCACTGATGTGCGCGTCGCACAGCAGCGAGGACCGGCATATCGAACGCACGCGCGCGATGCTCGCAAAGATCGCCGCGCACGAATCGGACTTGCGTTGCGGCGGCCATCCGCCGTTGTCGGACGCGGTGTACCGGTCGTGGATCAAGCGCGACTACACGCCGACCGGCGTCTGCAGCAACTGTTCGGGCAAGCATGTCGGGATGCTGGCCGGCGCGCGGGCGATCGGCGCCGCGTTGGCCGATTACCATCTGCCCGACCATCCGATGCAGGTGCGCGTGAAGCACGTGGTGGCCGATGCGTGCGGGTTGCGCGACGACGAAGTGGGCTGGGCGATCGACGGCTGCAACCTGCCGACGCCGGCGTTTTCGCTGGATCGGCTGGCGCGTCTCTACGCGTCGCTGGCCGACGGTGCGGATACGGTGGAGGCGGGCGGTGGTGCGATCAGCGATCGCGTTCGCGCGCTGGCGCGCATTCATCGTGCGATGACCGCGTATCCGGAGCTGGTTGCCGGCGACGGGCGCTATTGCACGGTGCTGATGAACACGTTCGATGGGCAGGTGGTCGGCAAGCTCGGCGCCGACGCGTGTTACGGGATCGGCGTGCGTGCGTCCGATCGCACGCGGCAGCTTGGCGCCGACGGCGCGCTCGGCATCTCGGTGAAGATCGAGGACGGCAATCTCGACGTGCTCTACATGGTCGTCAGCGAACTCCTCGAGCGGCTGCAGATCGGCACGGCCGCGCAGTGCGCGCAACTGGCCGGCTTCCATCGGCCGCGGATGCTCAACACGCAGGGCGTCGAGATCGGGCACGCCACGTTCCCGTTCGAATTGCAGCCGGCCTGAATGGTGCGGCTCTGCCGCCGGCCCGCGGCCCGGGCCGTGCGCAGCGGCGTGCGGATGCCTGCCGAGCGGCGCGGGCGTGAAGGCGGGCGTGGGCGCTACGCGCTCGCGCCGCGAATCTTCGCCAGCTCCAGCGCCGACAACTCGCCGATATGCGCGAGGTGTTCCGCGAGAAAGTCCTTCAGCACGCGCAGCTTCGCCGAGCTGCGCCGGTTCGCCAGATACGCGATGTAGATGTATTCGCCCGTCAACCGGTTCTGCAGCCGGTAGTGCGGCAGCACGGCTTCGAGCCGGCCGCTTGCGAGCAGGTCGCGCACCAGCCAGATCTCGAACTCCGCGATGCCGAGCCCCGCGCAGGTCGCTTCGAGCAGCAGCTCCGAATGGTCGGTGACGAGGTTGCCGGCCGGCAGCAGGCTGTGATGCGCGTCGCCGTTCACGAGATCCCAGCGCGGATCGCCTTCGGGGTGCACGTAGCGCAGGCAGTTGTGTTGCTTGAGGTCGTCCGGCGTGGACGGGCGCCCGCAGCGGTCGAGATAGCCGGGCGTCGCGCACAGGACGCTGTCGTTGCGCGACAGGCGGTGGACCACGAGGTTGTCCAGGTAGTTCTCGCCTTCGTGAATGTCGAGATCGAAGCCGCCGGCTACGAGGTCGTTGTGGTTGTCGGTGAGCCGCACGTCGAGCTGGATCGTCGGGTAGCGTGCGAGAAACGGCGCGACCAGCGGCGCGAGATGGCGGCGGCCGAAGGCAACCGGCGCGGTGAGCTTCAGCGGGCCGCTCGGCTGCGCATTCAGTTCGGCGACGACGCGCAGCGTGTCGTCGAGATCGGCGATCAGCGTGACGGCGCGCTCCAGGTAGATATGGCCGGCTTCGGTGAGCGTCACACTGTGCGTCGAGCGGTGCAGCAGCGCGACGCCGAGTGCCTCCTCGATCGCCGTGACCTTGCGCGCGACGGTCGACGTCGACACGTGCATCTCCTTCGCGACCGCCGAAAAACTCCCCGTTTCGACCACTCTCACGAACGCGCGCATCGCGCCCAGGTGATCGATGCCGGTTTCCCTCGCACCTTTTTTCACTCGATTCTCGCTGTTGCATCCTACGCAAAACTGCTTTCGATAATACAGAAGTGAGCTTGTTTTTGCAAAGGCATAGAATGCGAACCCGTTGCGTCGGGAAGCGGCGGACGACGAGCGGCACGAGACACCCAGGAGGAGACGATGACAGAAAACGGCTTCCGCGTCGAAGCGGATCTTTTAGGTAAGCGAAGTATTCCGAATGAGGCCTATTACGGCGTCCATACGCTGCGCGCGAAAGAGAATTTCGACATTTCGGGCCGCACCATTGCGTCGCTGCCGTACCTCGTGATGGCGCTCGCCTCCGTGAAGGAAGCCGCGGCCGACGCGAACTGCGAGCTCGGGCTGCTGCCGCGGCCGTACCGCGATGCGATCGCTGCCGCGTGCGTCGAGATCCGCGAAGGGCGCCTGCACGACCAGTTCGTCGTCGACATCATCCAGGGCGGGGCCGGCACGTCGACCAACATGAATGCGAACGAGGTGATCTGCAACCGCGCGCTCGAGATCATGGGGCACGCGCGCGGGCAGTACGAATACCTGCATCCGAACGAGCACGTCAATCTCGCGCAGAGCACCAACGACGTCTATCCGACCGCGATCCGGGTCGCGACCTGCTTCGCGGTCGAGCACCTGCTCGAAGCGATGGCGCGCCTGCGCGATGCGTTCGCAGAGCGGGCCGACGCGTTCGCCGGCTTGCTGAAGCTCGGCCGCACGCAGTTGCAGGACGCGGTGCCGATGACGCTCGGCCAGGAATTCTCGACCTACGCGGTGATGCTGACGGAAGACATCGCGCGCCTGCAGGAAGCCGGCTGGCTGATTCGCGAGATCAACCTCGGCGCGACCGCGATCGGCACGGGGATCACCGCGCATCCGCAATACGCGGAGAAGGCGCTCGCGGCACTGCGGCGCATCACCGGGCTCGACCTGAGCACCGCGCCGAACCTGATCGAAGCGACGCAGGATTGCGGCGCGTTCGTGCAGGTGTCGGGCGTGCTCAAGCGGATCGCCGTGAAGCTGTCGAAGATCTGCAACGACCTGCGGCTGCTGTCGAGCGGCCCGCGCGCGGGGTTCGGCGAGATCAACCTGCCGCCCGTGCAGGCCGGCTCGTCGATCATGCCCGGCAAGGTGAATCCGGTGATCCCGGAAGTCGTCAACCAGGTCGCGTTCGAGGTGTTCGGCAACGACCTGACCGTGACCTTCGCGGCCGAGGCCGGGCAGCTTCAGCTCAACGCGTTCGAGCCGGTGATCGCCAGCGCGCTGTTCCGCAGCTTCAGCCACCTGACGGCCGCCTGCACGACGCTCGCGCAGCGTTGCGTGAGCGGGATCACCGCGAATCCCGAACGGCTGCGCGAAACGATGGAGCGCTCGGTTGCGCTCGCGACCGCGCTGAACCCGTACATCGGCTACAAGCGCGCGACCGCCGTGGCGGCCGAAGCGCACGCGACCGGCAAGTCGATCCGCGAGGTCGTGCTGGAGCGCGCGTGGATGACCGACGCGCAGGTCGACGAGGCGCTGCAGCCCGAAGCGCTGATCCGGCCGCGCGTGCTTTGACGCCGGCTGCGGGGTGCCGGTGCGTAACGCCGGCGGCCCGCGCGAGGTCATTCCAGAAGCGCCCCCGCGCGGGGCGCGACACATCAAGAAACAACGGAGACAAACCATGAAACACAGCAGCGAGCGCCCGGCCGATCCGGCCGGCGGCGCGGATTCCCGTCATGCCGACCCCGATGCGATGTTCGCGTCGCACGAAGCCGGCTATGCGAAGCAGTTGAAGCCGCGGCACGTGCAGATGATCGCGATGGGCGGCGCGATCGGCACCGGCCTCTTTCTCGGTGCGGGCGGGCGCCTGCAGCACGCGGGTCCCGCGCTCGCGCTCGTGTATCTCGTCTGCGGCGTGTTCGCGTTCCTGATCATGCGCGCGCTCGGCGAGCTCGTGATGCACCGGCCGACCAGCGGCAGCTTCGTGTCGTACGCGCGGGAGTTCATGGGCGAGCGCGCATCGTTCGTCGCGGGCTGGATGTACTACCTGAACTGGGCGACGACCGGCATCGTCGACATCACCGCAGTCGCGATCTACATGAAGTACTGGGCCGTGTTCACGGACGTGCCGCAGTGGGTGTTCGCGCTCGGTGCGCTCGGGATCGTGTCGGTGATGAACATGATCGGCGTGAAGGTGTTCGGCGAGATGGAGTTCTGGTTCTCGCTCGTCAAGGTGGGGACGCTCGCGGTGTTCCTCGCGGTCGGCGCCGTGTTTCTCGCGAGCGGCCATCCGGTCGCCGGCCAGATGCCGGGGCTTCACCTGGTCGCGGATCACGGCGGGATCTTTCCGCACGGCATCCTGCCGGCCGTGCTGATCGTGCAGGGCGTCGTGTTCGCGTATGCGAGCATCGAGCTCGTCGGCGTCGCGGCGGGCGAGACCGCCGATGCGCGCAAGGTCTTGCCGAAGGCCATCAACAGCGTGATGTGGCGCATTGCGCTGTTCTACGTCGGCTCGGTCGTGCTGTTGACGATGCTGCTGCCGTGGACGGCGTACAGCGCGCACGAAAGCCCGTTCGTGACGTTCTTCAGCAAGCTCGGCGTGCCGTACGTCGGCACCGTGATGAACGTCGTGGTGCTGACCGCCGCGTTGTCGAGCCTGAACTCCGGCCTCTATTCGACCGGGCGCGTGCTGCGTTCGCTCGCGATGGGCGGATCGGCGCCGCGCTTCGTGTCGCGGATGAACGCGCGCGGCGTGCCGTACGGCGGGATCCTGATCACGGTCGCGATCAACGCGATCGGCGTGCCGCTGAACTACATCGTGCCGGCCCAGGCGTTCGAGATCGTGCTGAACATGGCGTCGCTCGGGATCATCACGACGTGGGGTTTCATCGTCATGTGCCAGATTCTGTTCCGCCGCGCGGTCGATCGCGGCGAGCTGAAGGCCGTGTCGTTCCGGATGCCCGGCGCGCCGTTCACGTCGTGGCTCACGCTGGCCTTCCTCGTCAGCGTGCTGGTGCTGATGGCATTCGACTATCCGGGCGGCACGTGGACCATCGCGACGATTCCGGTCGTCGTGCTCGCACTGGTGGTCGGCTGGAAGCTGGCGAAGCGCGGTGCCGCGCGAGAGCAGGCGGCGGATGCGCGTGCGTCCGCGGCCACGCGCGCGGTCGCCGATTCAGTGCGGGGTGCCTGAAGACGGGGCGCGCCGGGTGCGCCGGGTCGTTCGCGGCCAGCGCCCCGGCGCCTCGTAACCGTCAGTTCAACCCGGCGCGTTCGCCGACCCATCGGCTGAAATCGCCGGCCATCTCCGCGGTCAGTTCGTGGCCGGCCGCGTACAGCCGCGTATCGTGCGCGACGCCGAGCGCCGTGAGTTTCGCGTCGGCGGTGTCGGCCCACGCGACGGGCAGCTTGTCGTCGAAGCGGCCGTGCACGATCAGCGCATGGAGCGGGCGAAGGGCGTCGCGCGGCGCGATCAGCGGATCGATTTCGGGCAGGATGCGCCCGCACAGCACCGCGAATGCGGCAACATCGTCCGGCGACGTGAGGCCGACGCTCGCGCTCATGATGCCGCCCTGGCTGAAGCCGGCGATCACGGTCGGCAATGCGGCGCCCGCGTCGTCCCGGGCACGGAATGCGCGAAGCAGCGTGATCAGCTGGGTGCGGCTTGCGTCCGCGCGGGCCGCGTCGATTTCGGGGCCGTTCGGGCCGAAGCGCACCGGAAACCATGCGTGCTGGTTGGGCCCGAACGTGAGCGGACCGCGCAGGAACGCGATCTCGATGCGCGGATCGATGACGTCGGCCAGGTTCAGCAGGTTGGTTTCGTTGCCGCCGACGCCATGCAGCAGCAACAGGCGGGCAACGGCGCGGCCGGTGGCCGGGCGGAGCCGGTACGGGAGGCCCGACTCGGGATCGGTGGTCAGCGGCAGGACGTCGGTCATTGCGTGGGTCCGGAAAGAGGAGCGATGCGACAGTCTAGAGCGTGCGGCCGGCGAGGTGAACCGCCGGCGTGCGATTGATTGTTTCCTGGCAGGAGTGAATTGGACGCCGCGTGCCTGTACGCGTGCGCCAGCGGTGCTGTCGCAGTGCCGGGGCGTGCCGCCTTATACCGGACCACGACCATGTACGCGCCTGCGAAGGGTGCCGACGCGGAAACGGTATCGCCGTTGCGACGCGCCCCGCGCACGGTCGCGAATACGAAGCCCGTGTCTCGCGTGAGACAGCGGTACACCGCAGTGTGCCGCTAGGGAAAACCATAGTGCCCGTGACACCGCCCACGCCAGATCGAGTAAGCACGCAGTCAGCTTCGCTGTTCAGAATCGCCACACTCATTCAAAAGCAAACCAGGAGACAGGCGATGCATGATGGGTTGGTGAAAAAAATCGAAGCGCATCCGAAGTATGCGCAGCTCAAGCGACGGCGCAATACGCTCGGTGTCTGCCTGACCGTGCTGATGCTGATCGTGTACTACGGCTACATCGCACTGATCGCATTCGACAAGTCGTTTCTCGCGAAGCCCGTGAGCACCGGCGTGACGAGTGTCGGCGTACCGGTCGGCATGGCGGTGATCGTGTTCACCGTCGTCATCACCGGCCTCTACGTGCGCCGCGCGAACAACGAATACGATCAACTGACGCAGGACATCCTGCAGGACGTCGCCCAATGAAGAAGACACTTTCGACGATGCTGGTCGCGCTGCTGGCCGCGGGCGCGTGCGGCGTGGCCGTCGCGGGCGGCGGCGATGTCGGGCAGACCGCCAGGCAGGCGACCAACACCACGGCCATCGTGCTGTTCGCGCTGTTCGTGGCAGGAACGCTGTGGATCACCAAATGGGCGGCGTCCCGCACGCGTTCCGCGGCGGATTTCTATACGGCCGGCGGCGGCATTACCGGGTTCCAGAACGGCCTGGCGATCTCGGGCGACTACATGTCGGCGGCATCCTTCCTCGGCATTTCCGCCGCGGTGATGACGTCGGGTTACGACGGCCTGATCTATTCGATCGGCTTTCTGGTCGGCTGGCCGGTCATCACGTTCCTGATGGCCGAGCGGCTGCGCAACCTCGGCAAGTTCACCTTCGCCGACGTCGCGGGCTACCGCTTCGAGCAGGGGCCGATCCGCAGTTTCGCCGCGGTCGGCACGCTGGTGGTGGTGGCGTTCTACCTGATCGCGCAGATGGTCGGCGCGGGGCAGCTCATCAAGCTGCTGTTCGGTCTCGACTACTGGGTGGCCGTCGTCATCGTCGGCGCGCTGATGATGGTCTACGTGCTGTTCGGTGGCATGACCGCCACCACCTGGGTGCAGATCATCAAGGCGTGCATGTTGCTCGCGGGCGTGACGTTCATGGCGATCATGGTGCTCGCGCAGTACGGCTTCAGCCCCGAGGCGCTGTTCGCCCGGGCCGTGGAGGTCAAGACCGCGATTGCCGCGAATGCCGGCAAGGCGCCGGACGACGCGACGCGTATCGGGCTGTCGGTGATGTCGCCGGGCGGGTTCATCAAGGATCCGATCTCGGCCATCTCGTTCGGCATGGCGCTGATGTTCGGCACCGCCGGCCTGCCGCACATCCTGATGCGCTTCTTCACGGTGCCGGATGCGAAGGAAGCGCGTAAATCGGTGTTCTGGGCGACCACCTGGATCGGCTACTTCTACGTGCTGATCTTCATCATCGGCTTTGGTGCGATCACGCTGGTGCTGACCAATCCGGAACTGGCCGACGTGGCCAAGGGCGTGATCAAGGGCGGCGCGGGTACGGCCAACATGGCCGCAGTGCTGGTGGCCAAGACGGTGGGCGGCGACGTGTTCTACGGCTTCATCTCGGCCGTGGCCTTCGCGACGATTCTGGCGGTGGTCGCCGGGCTCACGCTGTCCGGCGCGTCCGCGGTGTCGCACGACCTCTACGCCACCGTCTTCAAGAACGGCAACGCGAACAGTGCCGACGAGCTGAAGGTGTCGCGCATCACGACGCTGGTGCTCGGCGTGATCGCCGTGCTGCTGGGCATCGCGTTCGAGAAGCAGAACGTCGCGTTCATGGTGTCGCTGGCGTTTGCGGTGGCGGCGTCGGCCAATTTCCCGGTGCTGTTCCTGTCGATGATGTGGAAGGGGGGCACCACGCGCGGCGCCGTTATCGGCGGGTTCCTGGGGCTGGTCTCGTCGGTGGGGCTGACCATCGTGTCGCCGTCGGTGTGGGAAGCGACATTCGGTTATCCGAAGGGTTCGGCGTGGTTCCCGTACACGTCGCCCGCGTTGTTCTCGATGACGATCGGCTTCGTGAGCGTGTGGCTGTTCTCGGTACTCGACACGAGCCTGCGCGCGAAGACGGAGAAGGGCGCGTTCGCCGCACAGCAGGTGCGTTCGGAAACGGGGCTGGGGGCGACCCGCGCCAGCAGCCACTGACCGGCCGCCGGTCACGCGCCCGCCTCGGGGCGACGCATGCGATGCGCTGCAGCGTCGCTCGTCGGCCCCGGGGCGGGCGGTATCGTTTCCGCCGTCCGTCGAATCACTCGCCGGCAATAAAGAATCGCGCATTCGACCGGGTTCGCCGATAATTCGCAAACGTTTTACGAAAACCCGATTGCGGTTAATTCGCGGATCAAATAAATAAAAAAACAAATATCCGAATTCCGGATTTGCCGGTCGCGCAGGGGTGCCGTTCGAATCCTTGTGGCAGAAGGTTAACGGCAGATCCCGGCAATACTTTAGGCTTCTTTCTTTGCAATTATTCATTGCATTTTCATCAATGAATGATTGATTTCCGGTCATCGGAGCGTCATGCACCATCCCCGATAATTCGGCGCTCACATTCTTTCAATAGACCAAACGGCGATCGAAGCCGGATCGCTGCGGGGAGCTGTACTCATGACCATCCGTCATCGCATTACGCTGCTAGTCGTCCTGACGTTCTTCGCGCTGTCCGCGATCGGCATCTATGCCGTGTACCAGACGCGCAAGAGCGCGTCCGAGGTGCGCCAGGTTACCCAGGGAATCGTGCCGAGCGCGCTCGCGTCGGCGGATCTCGTCGCCGATGTGAAGAACATCCAGATCGCGACGATGACGCTCGTCTACGCGCCCGATGCGAATACCGCCGCGCAGGCGCGCGACGAACTGAAGGCGAAACAGGCCGCGCTGCGCGCCGCACTCGACGTGCAGGCGAAGTCGGCGGTCGGCCAGGCGCAGGTCGGGCTCGTCTCGCAGGCGAAGGACAGCGCCGCGAACTATTTCGCGGCGATCGACGACACCGTGAAGATGAAGGCCGACGGCAAGCCGGAGATGGCGCAGGCGTACCTGTTCGCGAACGTCGCGCAGTACCGCGACGAACTCGAAAGCATCGTCGGCACGCTGCGCGTCGAGAAGAACCGCCAGAAGGACGACGCGATCAGCGCGCTGAACGGGATGCTCTCGACGACGGCGACCGCGATCGCGGGCGTCGCCGGCACGGTGATCGTGCTGCTGACCGCGCTCGGCCTGCTGCTGTATCGGCAGATCACGCGCCCGCTGATCGGGATGCAGACGGCGATGAGCGAGATCGCGACGAGCCAGGATTTCACGCGCCGCGTGCCGGTGGGCCGGATGGACGAAATCGGCCATTCGATCGTCGCGTTCAACGGGATGATCGAGAAGATCCAGGAGAACGCCGCGCAGCTCAAGCAGAAGACGGCGGACATCCAGGCGATGCTGCAGAACATGCAGCAGGGGATCCTGACCGTCGTCGAAGGCGGTGTCGTGCATGCGGAGTATTCGGCGTACCTCGAAACCATCTTCGAGACGGACGACATCGCGGGACGCGACCTGATGGCGCTCGTGTTCGACGACTCGAACATCGGTTCCGACGCACGCTCGCAGGTCGAGGTGGCCGTGCATGCGTGCCTCGGCGAAGACAGCATGAACTTCGAGTTCAACGCGCACCTGCTCGTGAACGAAGTCGCGAAGCGGATGCCGGACGGCCGCGAGAAGTGGCTCGACCTGAGCTGGTCGGCGATCACCGACGAGACCGACACGGTCGTGCGCCTGATGCTGTGCGTGCGCGACGTGACCGAGATTCGCGAGCTGACCGCGCAGGCCGGCGAGCAGCAGCGCCGCCTCGAGATGATCGGCGAGATCCTGTCGATCAGCCAGGACAAGTTCCACGACTTCGTGCACAGCGCGAAGGGCTTCCTCAGCGAGAACGAGCGGATGATCCGCCAGCACGAGCGCGCCGATCACTCGATCGTCGCGGCGCTGTTCCGCAACATGCACACGATCAAGGGCAACGCGCGCACGTACAGCCTCCAGCACCTGACGAACATCGTCCACGAAGCGGAGCAGGCGTACGACTCGCTGCGCCGCGCGGACGGCGGCCCCGAGTGGAACCGCGATGCGCTGATGGACGACCTGGCCCGCGTGCGCGAGGCGGTCGAGCACTACGCAACGATCAACGCGGTCACGCTCGGCCGCAGCGGCGAAGCGGTGCCGGGCGGTGCCGACTTCCTGATGGTCGAGCGTGCGCACATCAGCGAGAGCCTGCGCGTGCTCGACGGCGCCGATCCGGCGAACGCGGCCGACTGGCACGCGGCGCGCGATGCCGTGCGCCGCATGCTGAGCCAGCTCGGTACGCAGGGCATTGGCGAGGCGCTCGGCGGCGTGATCGAGTCGCTGCCGTCGCTCGCGGCCGAACTCGGCAAGCCGGCGCCCGTCGTGCATATCGACAGCCATGGCCACCGTGTGCGCAGCGAAATCGCCGCGACGCTGAAGAACGTGTTCATGCACCTGCTGCGCAATTCGATCGACCACGGGATCGAATCGTCCGACGCGCGGCGCGCGGCCGGCAAGGCGGCGTCCGGCACGATCGACATTGCGGTCGGCGTGGGCGGCGGCGAGCTGTGGTTCGTGCTGAGCGACGACGGCCGTGGCCTCGCGCTCGACCGGATTCGCGGCATCGCGCGCGAGCGCGGCTGGATCGATGCCGGCCACGACGCGGCGCTGTCCGACGACGCGGTGGCCGAGCTGATCTTCCGGCCGGGCTTCTCGACCGCGAGCGCCGTGACCGAGGTGTCGGGGCGCGGCGTCGGCATGGACGCGGTGCGCAACTTCCTGAAGCGCGACGGCGGCGATATCGCGCTGCGCTTCACCGACGATCGCGTCGGCGCGCCGTATCGCGCGTTCGAGACGATCGTGTCGCTGCCGGCCCGCTTCGCTGTGGACAGTGCTGCCCAGGGCGTCGTGCACGAGCGTGCGCGTAGTGCGGATATCGGCGCGGCGGAGTGACGACGTGATCGGGCAGGCGTGGATGATCCAGATGGCCGCCGCACTGGCGGGCGGTGCGGTCGTCGCCATCGTGGCGGCGGTCGTGTTTCGCGTGACGCGCAGGCGGCTCGTCGCGGCGCTTGAACGCGACACGGTGAAGTTGCGCGGCGCGCTCGACGCAGCCGATGCGCGCGTTGCCGATGCGGCGTCGGCGCATGCGGAGGCAGCCGACGCCTGGGCGCAGCGCGAGGCGCAGCTCGAGGAGGCGCTGGCGCGCGAGACGTCCGCGGCCGGCACGCAGCGCGACGCGCTGCAGGCGCTGTCGGCCGATCGCGTGGCGCTGGCGCAGCACGCGCAGAAGATCGCCGACGAAGCCGCGCGCCTGCGCGGGCTCGCCGGCACCTTCGAGCGCTGGCACGAGCAGATGATCTCGCTGACCACGCAGAACCAGGACATGCGCACGAAGAACCAGGAACTGTCGGCGATCGTCGCGCACGTGTCGATCGTGTCGCTGAACGCGTCGATCGAGGCCGCGCGCGCCGGCACGGCCGGGCGCGGCTTCTCGATCGTCGCGAGCGAGGTGCGCGGGCTGGCCGCGCGCTCGCAGCAACTGTCGAACAGCTATCGCGACAGCCTGAACCGCAACGATCTCGTGACGGCCGCGACGTTCCAGGACATCCAGGCGGGCGGCAAGATGATCACGGCGGCGCTCGCGACCGTCGAGACGCTGGCCGGGCAGCTGCATGCGCGGATCGAAGGAGGCGCGGCGTGATCAGCGTGCAGGCGAAAGCCGGCTTCGAGCGGATCTTCTTCGATGCGGCGCGCACGCGGCTCGCGTCCGGCGGCGCGTGCGACATCCGGCCGGCCGCCAGCCCCGCGCACGACGGGCACGATCATGCGCAAGCGAAGTCGCGCGCGAAGCCGAAGGTGCCCGAGCATGTCGCGGTGCTGACGATCTCGGCGCTGCATTTCCGCCTGCTGCTCGCGCTGCGCTTTTGCGACGACGATGCGACGCGCCGCCATTTCGCCGGCGCGACGGCGGGCACGAGCAGCCAGCGGCCGCTGCCCGAGGCGTTCATGGAAGTCGCGAATCTGTGCTGCGGCGCGATCAACCAGGCGCTGACCGTGCCGTTTCCCGACCTGGGGATGTCGACGCCTTGCTTGCTGAGCGGATCGAGCATCGACTGCCTGCCTGCGCTGGCCCCCGATCACGTGGCCGCCTACGACCTGACGCTCGATGGCGACGTGCGGGTCGGTGCGACATTGTGCGTGTGCGCGAACGCGCCGGTCGATTTCCATGTGCCGGAAACGGCCGTGATGGAAACCGGCGGCGAGCTCGAACTGTTCTGACCGACCCCGATCGACCCCGACAGACCATTAGGAACCCTTGAGATGACCGCAGACAAACCCGTCAGCAAGGTGCTCGTGCTCGACGACAGCCGCGCGCATGCCGACGCGATCAAGCGTTTCTGCGACGAGCACAACCTGGTCGGCCTGACCGTGCGGCACAACCGGCTGCTGAAGGTGCTGCGCTCGAACATCGACCTCGGCGCGATCCTGCTGGCCGAGGACTACGGCGGCTCGCCGGCCGAGAGCGCGATCGTCGCGACGCAGATCGATGCGCTGCGCCCCGAGCTGCCGATCATCCTGCGCCGCGAATCGCTCGCATCGCGCGACGGGCTGCCGGAGGCGCTCGCGCGCGTTGCATGCGCGGCCTACGTCGCGGACGACATGACGCCGCTCGAGCGCGCGATCGACGAATACCTGTTCGGCCGCGATTATCCGAACGCGCTCGTGCGCGGCATCTCGGAGATCACCGAGGCGCGGATCGACAGCCTGTTCCCGGGCATGACGATCGAACACGAAACCCCGTGCATCGTGCGCGACCAGATCATCTTCGGCGAAGTGTTCAGCCTGATCGCGCTCGAAAGCGCGTGGTGCCGCGGCTACATGCTGCTGCAGACGAGCGAGCAGCCGCTGCTCGACATGCTCGGCGGCACGCGCGACGCCGGCCGCGCGCCGGATTTCCGCGACGTGAACAGCGTGCTCGGCGAACTCACCAACCTCGTGTGGGGCGCGTTCAAGAACCGCTATCTCGGCGACGCCGAGGCGCTGGCGCGCCATCCGGTGCAGGTGCCGCTCGTCGTCAATCACAAGCAGAAGTTCATCTCGTTCGGCGGCGATTGTCCGCAACTCTGCTTCAAGTACCGGATGACCGACCCGGCATCGGGGCGCGCCGTCTGCCTCGACCAGCGCTTCGTGTTCAGCCTCAGCTGGTCGCCGGAGGATTTCCGCGAATCGGTGCAGGACGTGGGGCCGATGGTCGAATCGGGCGAACTCGAACTGTTTTGAATATTGAAGTCAGCAACAAGGAAAGGAAGGGGAATACGACATGGCAAAGATTCTGGTGGTCGACGATTCGGGCACGGTGCGCGACGAGGTCGCGGGCTTCCTGCGCAATCACGGGCTCGACGTCGCGACGGCCGTCGACGGCAAGGACGGGCTCGCGAAGCTCAAGGCGACGCCCGGCGTGCGTCTCGTGATCAGCGACGTGAACATGCCGAACATGGACGGCCTGACGATGGTCGAGAAGATCCGCGGCGAACTCGCGAACTCGACGGTCAACATCGTGATGCTGACGACCGAAAGCAGCCCGGCGATGAAGGAGCGCGGCAAGGCCGCCGGCGTGAAGGGCTGGATCGTGAAGCCGTTCAAGGGCGACGCGGTGCTCGATGCGCTGAAGAAGCTCGCGGGTTGAGCGCGGCCCGCGGGCCGGGCGTCACGCGGGCGACGCGCCGGCGCTGGCCGCTGCGCTCGCGCTGCACGCGCCGTGGCTCGTGACGTGGGCGGCGATGGCGGCGTTCGGTACGGGTACCGCGCTGTCCGTGGCGCCGATGATCGCGACGGTGCTCGATCAGGTGCCGGCGGACGAGGCCGGCGTGGCATCGGGGTTTCTCAATGCGGCGCGGCAGGCCGGGAGCCTGCTCGGGGTCGCCATCGCCGGTGCGGCGACGATGTTGCTGCCGCAGCGGGCGTCGGCGCTCTGGGCCGTTGCCGCGGTCAGCGCGGCCGTTTATGCGAGCGCCGCTTGGGCGGCGTTGAAGGCGCGTGCCGATGCGACAGACGCGCGTTCGCGCGTTTGACATTCCGCTGCGGGTCGGACGCACCGGATCGGCTTCGTCGACCCGACGCACGGCAGCGGCCCGGTGTGTGTCGGCGCGCCGCGCAATTTACAGCCGGCCGGGATGCCCGTAATCTGCACGACGCCGAGCGCATTGTGCCCGGCAACCACGACAATCAGCAACGGGGCACCTTCCGATGGGCATCGACCAGGCATCCGGCCGCGACCGCACCGACGCGCGGCACCTCGCCATGCAGATCCCGAAAGGCATCGTTTTCGTCGTGCTGGGCACGTGCCTGCTGACCGGCGCGCTCGTCAACGTGCAGTGGACGCGCGAATTCCTGCGCACGTCGATCGTCGTGCCGGGCCGTGTCGTCAAGCTGAACGCCGGCCCGCATCATCCGGAGATCGCGTTCACGACGCGGGCGGGCGAGCATGTCGACTATCCGCAGGGCGGGGCGGTCAGCGTCGAGGACGGCGCGGCGGTCGAGGTGCGCTATGCGGCCGATGCGCCGTCGATGACCGCGCGGCTGAACACGTTTGGCGCGATCTGGGGCGACGCGCTGTTCCTGGCCGGGATGGGCAGCGTGTTTTTCCTGGGCGGTGCGGCGGAGTTGCGCTCGGGCCTGCGCGAGCGGCGCACGCGCGATTGAGCGCCGCTGCAACGCGGCTGGACGTCGCGGGCAATGTGGAGGACCATTTCACCGTCATCCTGCCGAACCCCGTCGAGCGGAACATCATGGAACCTGATCAAGAGACTGCCGAGCCGATCCTGTTGCGCGACGCGCACGACGGCGTCGTCACGCTGCGGCTGAACCGTCCGCAGCAGTTCAACGCGTTATCCGAGGCGATGCTCGCGAGCCTGCACGATGCGTTCGGTACGCTGGCCGCCGATCCGCACGTGCGCTGCGTCGTGCTGGCCGCCGAAGGCAAGGCGTTCTGCGCGGGCCACGACCTGCGGCAGATGCGCAGCAAGCCCGAGCTCGATTACTACCGCACGCTGTTCGCGCAGTGCAGCCGCGTGATGCTCGCGATGCGCGCGTTGCCGGTGCCGGTGATCGCGCGCGTGCACGGCATTGCGACGGCCGCCGGTTGCCAGCTCGTCGCCGCGTGCGATCTGGCGATCGCGGCCGATACCGCGCGCTTCGCGGTATCGGGCATCAATGTAGGGCTGTTCTGTTCGACGCCGGCCGTTGCGTTGAGCCGCAACGTCACGGCGAAACGCGCGTTCGACATGCTCGTGACCGGGCGCTTCGTCGATGCGGCGACGGCCGCCGCGTGGGGGCTCGTCAACGAGGCCGTGCCCGAGGATGCGCTCGACGCGGCCGTCGCACGCAAGGTTGCGGAGATCGTCGCGAAGAGCCCGGCCGCGGTGCGGGTCGGCAAGCAGATGTTCTATCGCCAGCGCGAGTTGCCGCTCGACGAAGCCTATGCGTATGCGGGCGACGTAATGGCGCGCAACATGATGGAAGAGGATGCGCGCGAAGGGATCGACGCGTTCCTCGAGAAACGCAAGCCGACGTGGCGTTCGTAATGCGTCGCTGGATCGTGCCGCCGATCGGAGCGGAAGGGTCGTAATCCACGCCGTTCCCGTACACCGGAACGCAAACGGGCCGCCCGAGGCGACCCGTAACCGAAGCAGCGCGTCAGGCGACGCAACCGTGCATCGCCGTATCGACGCCGGTCAGCGCCCGTGGCTCCCGGTGCGCAACGCCGGCTGTTCGCGCGACGCGCCGGGCGGCACGACCACGACCGGCACGCGGCGCGCGAGTGCGCACATCAGCTCGTAGCCGATCGTGCCGCTGGCTTCCGCCACGTCGTCCACCTTCACCTGGTCGCCCCACAGCTCGACACTCGACCCGATACCCGCGTTCGGGCACGGCGTCAGGTCGACGGTCAGCATGTCCATCGACACACGGCCGACGACGCGCGTCATCACGCCGTCCACCGCGATCGGCGTGCCGGTCGGCGCGTGGCGCGGATAGCCGTCCGCATAGCCGCACGCGACGACGCCGATCCGCATCGGCCGGTCGGCCGTGAAGCGGCGGCCGTAGCCGACGGTTTCTTCCGGCGAAAGCGTCTGCACGCCGATGATCCGGCTCGTCAACGTCATCGCGGCCATCAGCGGCGTGTCGGCGATATCCCGCGACGCACCCGTCGGCGACGCGCCATACAGGATCGTGCCGGGCCGCACCCAGTCGCGGTGCGCGCGCGGATGCCACAGCACGGCTGCCGAGTTCGACGTCGAGCGCTCGCCCGGAATTCCCGCCGTGGCCGCATCGAACTGGTCGAGCTGCCAGTCGACTTCGCCTTCGTCGGCGTTCGCGAAATGCATCATCAGCGTGATCTTGCCGATCGACGGCGCGCTGGCCGCGCGTTCCCATGCGGCACGGAAAGCGGCGGGGCGGTAGCCGAGCCGGTTCATCCCGGAGTTCATCTTGAGCTGGATGTCGATCGGCTGCTGCGGCTTTGCCGCGATCAGCAGGTCGAGCTGCTCGTCGCAGTGCACGGCCACCGTCAGCCGGTGACGATCGGCCAGCTCGACGTCGGCCGGCTCGAAGATCCCTTCGAGCAGCAGCACGGGCTTGTCCCAGCCGAGTTCGCGCACGCGCACGGCTTCGTCGAGATCGAGCAGCCCGATGCCGTCGGCGGCCGCGAGGCCCGGGTAGATCCGCTCGATGCCGTGGCCGTACGCGTTCGCCTTGACTACGGCCCACACGCGCGATTGCGCGGCGGTGCGGCGGATGAAGTCGAGATTGTGACGGACGGCGTCAGCGCGGATATGGGCGACGATGGGACGGGGCATGGCGATGTCTCGGGTCGGATGTCGTTCGGCGCGCGCGGCGGCGCGGATTCGGCAGCCTGGCGCGACAACGCGCCAGGCCAGTGTTGAACGCCATCTTATTGGTGTTCGACCAGTTTTAATTAACGTATTTGTCGATGATTTGGTGGAAATTTTGGTATCGATCCGGGCTGGCTGCGGCTAGCGGCGGCCCGTGCAGCCGAGTCTCCCGTCTAGAAAACCGGTGCGCGAACGGCTCGGCGCAATGCTAAGCTCTCGGCGATCTTGTCATTGATCAATGTAATCATAAAGGAGGAGACTTTTGATGACGACGTCCCAGCTGTGCCTGTTCATCGTGGCGCTGTTGCCGTTCCCGATGACGTTTCTCGCGAAGGCCCGCAAGGGCTACGACAACCGCGTGCCGCGCGACTATCTGGCAAAGCTCGAAGGCTGGCGCGCGCGGGCGCAGGCCGCGCACCAGAACGCGTGGGAGGCGCTCGCGCTGTTCACCGCCGCGCTGGTGGTGGCATGGCACAACGGCGCGAACGTGCATCGCGTCGATCAGCTTGCGATGGCGTTCGTCGCGATCCGCGTCGTTTATACGCTGATGTACCTGCTGAACTGGGCGTCGCTGCGTTCGCTCGTGTGGTTTGGCGGGATGGCGTGCGTGGTCGCGCTGTTCTTCGCGACGCCCTGAGCACGGCGCGCGGGCAAGGCCGGCGCGTTACTTGCCGGCCGCGCCGCCCGCGCTGCGCGCGAGACGGTCGTTGGATGCGGGCGCAACGATCGGGCCGGCGAACGGTGCCGGGTTCGACTCCGCCTGCGCTTCGCGCCGCAGGAAGGCCGTGAGCGGATCGAGCAGCCTGTGTCGCGTCGACGGATTGCGGCGCAGCACGAAGCGCCACGACGCGGCGCGCTCGAGGCCCGGCCTCAGTGGCACGAGGCGCCCGCTGCGCAGCTCGGGCTCGATCAGCGGCGCGCGGCCGAGCGCGATGCCCGCGCCGCCGACCGCCGCGCCGATTACCTGGCTGAAACTGCTGTAGCGGACGATCTTCGTCTCGAAGTCGCCCGGCAGGCCGAACTCCGTGGACCAGTTGCGCCAGTCGATCTCGGGGCTGTGCTCGTGCATCTCCTGCAGCAGCCGGGAGCGGCACACGTTCACGGAGGCATACGGATGCAGTTCGGGGCTGCAGACCGGGAACACCGTTTCCTGCAGCAGGATGTCGTCGTCGGCCCGCAGCCGGTGCGCGGGCACGTGCACGATCGCGAGATCGACGCCGCTGCGCGCGAAATCCGGTTCGTCGTCGAGCACGACGGCATGCAGCGGCGTTTCGGGATGAAGCGACGAGAATTCCGCGAGGCGGCGTGCGAGCCACATCGCCGAAAACGGCGCGTTGGCAGATACCGTGAGCCGTTGCGCGGTGCCGCGAATCTCGGCACACGCATCGGTCAGGCGCGACAGCGCATCGCTGACGGCCGGCAGCAGGCGCTCGCCGGCCGGCGTGAGGCTGATGCCGCCGAGCCCCGTGCTGCGTTCGAGCAGCCGCGCGCCGAGCGATTCCTCGAGCGCGCGGATCTGGTGACTGACCGCGCTCGTCGACACGTTCAGCTCGACCGCCGCGCGCGCGAACCCGCCGAGGCGGACGGCCGCCTCGAAAGCCCGCAATGCGCTGAGGGGAGGGAGGTGCGACATGCGGGGTATTGTAGTTGACTCAACACCCGTTGAAAAATCATCTTTTGCCGCGCGCGGGCTGCGCGGGTAGCCTCGATCCGGTCAAGAAAAACGCAACCAGATACGACCGGAGGGCTTCATGTATTTCGACCGACGACTATGGGCAATGATGGCGGGACTGCGCTGGCGGGTCGCCGCGGCTGTCGCGCTCGGGCTGCTCGCGATGGGTGTCGGGATCCTGCGCTTCGTGTTTCTCGGCCGCGTGCTGGCGCTGGTCTTTTCCGGCGCGCCGCCGCGCAGCATCGGCGAAGCCGTCGTTGCAACGGCGGCCTGCGTGCTGCTGCGCGCATGGCTCGACCATCGCCGCACGGTGCTCGCGCAGCATACGGCCGGGCGCGTGCAGGCCACGCTGCGCGCGCGGCTGTTCGACCGGATCGCCGCGCTCGGCCCCGCCTGGTTCAGCGGCGAACGCACGGGCGGCGTGATGCTGGCCGTCGTCGACGGCGTCGAGCAGCTGCAGACCTTTTTCGGCACCTACCTGCCGCAGCTCGTGATCGCGGCCTGCGCGCCGGTCATGATCTTCGCGGTGCTCGCGTGGTGGGACGTGCCGACGGCCGCGATCCTGCTGGTCGCGGCGCTCGTCACGCTCGCGCTGCCGCAACTCGTGCATCGTGCCGACAAGCGCGCGGCACTTGCGCGCTCCGCAGCGTTCAAGGCATTCGGCGAGGAATTTCTCGACGCGGTGCAAGGCTTGCCGACGCTGAAGGCGTTCGGGCAAAGCACCGCGTTCGGCGCGAAGCTGGCCGCGAAGGCGCGCGCGCTGTCCGACAGCACGTTCTGGGTGCTCGCGCTCGGCCTGCTGACGCGGCTCTTCACCGATCTCGGCACCGGCCTGGGCGCGGCCGCCGCGATCGCGGCCGGCGCGTGGCGCGTGCGGCACGGCGACATGAGCCTCGAGGCGCTGCTGATCGTGCTGATGGCCGGCAGCGAGATCTTCCGGCCGCTGCGCGACCTGCGTTCCGTGCTGCACCAGGGGATGATCGGCCAGTCGGCGGCGAATGCGATCCACGCGCTGCTCGACGCGGATAGCCACGCGCCGGCCACCGACGCACCGCGCGTCACGGGCCTGCGGCCGGAGATCGCGTTCGACGCCGTCAGCTTCGCGTATCCTGGGCGTCGCGCGGACGCGCATGCGGCGCTGAGCTTCTCGGTTCGCGAAGGCGAGACGGTGGCGATCGTCGGGCCGAGCGGCGTGGGCAAGTCGACCGTCGTGCGTCTGCTGCTGCGCCAGCACGATGCGCAGGGCGGCGCGATCCGCATCGGCGGCCACGACGTGCGCACGCTCGATGTCGGCCAGGTGCGCGAGATGATCGCGGTCGTCGCGCAGGATGCGACGCTGTTCGACGGCAGCGTGGCCGACAACCTGCGGCTCGGCCGTCCCGACGCGAGCGACGCGGACATGATCGCCGCCGCGCGCGCCGCCAACGCGCACGATTTCATTTCGGCGCTGCCCGACGGCTACGCGACGCGCATCGGCGAACGCGGGCTCATGCTGTCGGGCGGCCAGCGCCAGCGCCTCGCGATTGCCCGCGCGCTGCTGCGCGATGCGCCGATCCTGCTGCTCGACGAGGCGCTGTCGTCGGTCGACGCGGAGAACGAAGCGCTAATCCAGCAGGCGCTCGACCGGCTCACGCGCGGGCGGACCACGCTCGTGCTCGCGCACCGGCTGTCCAGCGTGATCGGCGCCGATCGCATCCTGGTGCTCGACCAGGGGCAGGTGGTCGACGAAGGCACGCACGCGGCGCTGATCGCGCGCGACGGCCCGTATCGCCGGCTGATGGGGCCGCAACTGGAAGCGGTCGCCGAATCGGTCGGCGCGGCGACGACGGCCGGCGCGACCGCGCGCGCGTCGTCGGGCCCGCAGGTGCGGCCGCTGAACGACGATGCCGCGACGATCGGCTGGCCGGAAACCCTGCAGACGCTGCTGCGCTTCGTGCGTCCGTGGACGGGCAAGGTCGTGCTGACGGTGCTGTTCGGGATCGGCCGCGTGCTCGCGTTCATCGGCGTCGGCGTGATCGGCGCGCTGGTGGTTGGCGCGGTGCCGGGCGGCCATGTGAGCCCGGCGCTCGTCACCGCGCTGCTCGTGATCGCGCCGGTGGCGGCCGTGCTGCACTGGCTCGAATCGTGGCTCGCGCACGACATGGCGTACCGGCTGCTCGCGGAAATGCGCATCGCGCTGTTCGCGACGCTCGAACGCCTCGCGCCGGCCGGGCTGTTGCGCCGCCGTTCCGGCGATCTCGTGTCGCTCGCGACGCAGGACGTCGAGACCGTCGAGTATTTCTATGCGCACACGCTGGCGCCCGCATTCGTCGCGGTGCTCGTGCCGGCCGCCGTGCTGGTGCTGCTCGCGTCGGTTGCGTGGCCGCTCGCGCTCGTGCTGCTGCCGTTCCTGTCGTGGGCCGGGCTCGCGCCGGTGCTGGCGCGGCGCGAGGTCGACCGGCTCGGCACCGGCGCGCGCGAAGCGCTCGGCCAGCTCGGCGCGCACCTGACCGAAACGATCCAGGGGCTCGCGGAGCTGACCGCATTCCAGGCCGTCGCGCGCCGGCGCGCAGCGTTCGTGGCCGAAGTCGATGCGTACCGCAAGCAGCGCGCGAAGCTGCTCGACGACCTGTCGGCACAGAGCGCCGCACTGGAAATCGCGAGCGGGCTCGGCGGGCTGGTCGTCGCGGCGCTCGGCGCGCTGCTGTGCGCGCACGGCTGGTTTCCGCGCGAGTCGTTGCCGCTGCTGGTGCTGGTTGCGGTGGCCGCATTCATGCCGGTGGCCGAAATCGGGCAGGTCGCGCGCCAGCTCGCCGACACGATCGCGTCGACGCGCCGCTTGCGGGCGCTGGAGAAGGAGCCCGTGCCGGTGACGGACGGCACGCGCGCGATGCCCGCCAATCCGGCGGTGCGTTTCGAAGCCGCATCCTTCACGTATCCGGGCCGCAGCGTGCCCGCGATCGACCGCGTGAGCTTCGACGTGCGGCCGGGCAGCACGGTCGCGCTGGTCGGTGCGTCGGGGGCGGGAAAGTCGACGGTCGCGAGCCTGCTGCTGCGCTTCTGGGATCCGCAGCAGGGCCGCGTGACGCTCGGCGGCGTCGACCTGTGCGACCTGCGCCTCGACGACCTGCGGCAGCACATCGCGCTGGTTGCGCAGGATACCTACCTGTTCAACGACACGCTCGAAGCGAATATCCGGCTCGCCGCGAACGACGCGTCCGACGCGGACGTGCAGCGCGCGATCGACCATGCGGCGCTCGGCGAATTCGTCGCGCGGCTGCCGGACGGGCTCGCGACGCGCGTCGGCGAGCGCGGCGTGCAGCTGTCGGGCGGCCAGCGCCAGCGCGTCGCGATTGCGCGCGCGTTCCTGAAGGATGCCCCCGTGCTGATCCTCGACGAAGCGACCTCCCATCTGGACACGATCAGCGAGCAGCAGATCCGCGCGGCGCTGGAAGACCTGATGACGCAACGCACGTCGATCATCATCGCGCACCGGTTGTCGACCGTGCGCAATGCCGACCTGATCCTCGTGATGGAGCACGGCAGCGTGATCGAGGCCGGGCGGCATGCGGACCTGATGGCGCGGCAGGGCGCGTATGCGCGGCTCGTGTCGCATCAGGCGAGCGGGGTGGCGGCGTAGGCGACGCTGCATCGGCGCGCGGCCGGCCGGCGGTTGCGCGCGCATCCCGCAACATGCGTTGAGCCGCGGCGGCAGCCGCCCCGGCACGGCGCCGCGTCGAATCGCCGACGATCCACGCTGACAAACGCGTGGGCGGCGGCGATTGTCCGAACGGCCGTGCCGTCATCCTCCTCTCGCGCGTGATGCCCGGGACGGCAAGCCTGCCCGTCCAGACCCGTCACCGCCAGCCGCTCCCCAGCCGCTGCCATCGGCCGGCGCGGCGCGATCCGGCTCGAGCGCTTCGCCCCGGGCGCATTCCCTTTCCTCCGATCTGTCCGCCCCGCGCGCCCGGGTTTATCTCGATGCATTTACCCGTTGCGCACATTTTTGTTGTCGTAGTATCGCGATTGACAACACATGTTGCACTACGGTCTAATTCGACATCGCATGTTGCGGTGCGGCTTGATGTCGTCGTTCCTGCCGGCCGGCTGGCCGGTCACATCGCTCAATCATGCGGAGAGAAGCCATGAGTCGCCGTTCCTTCCTGAAAGCCGTCGCGGTCGTTGCCGCGCTCGGCGCAAGCCTCGCGCACGCGGATACCAGGACGCTCGTCGTCGGCACCGACACGTCGTTCATGCCGTTCGAGTTCAAGCAGGGCGACAAGTACGTCGGCTTCGATCTCGACCTGTGGGCGGAGATCGCGAAGGACCAGGGCTGGAAATATACGATCCAGCCGATGGATTTCGCGGGCCTGATCCCGGCGCTGCAGACGCAGAACATCGACGTCGCGCTGTCGGGGATGACGATCAAGGAAGAGCGCAAGAAGGCGATCGACTTTTCCGCGCCGTACTACGACAGCGGCCTCGCGGCGATGGTGCAGACCGGCAACACGACGATCCAGTCGATCGACGACCTGAACGGCAAGGTGATCGCCGCGAAAACAGGCACCGCGACGATCGACTGGATCAAGGCGCACCTGAAGCCGAAGGAGATCCGCCAGTTCCCGAACATCGACCAGGCCTACCTGGCGCTCGAAGCCGGCCGGGTTGACGCGGCGATGCACGACACGCCGAACGTGCTGTTCTTCGTGAACAACGAAGGCAAGGGCAAAGTGAAGGTTGCGGGCCAGCCGGTCAGCGGCGACAAGTACGGGATCGGCTTCCCGAAGGGCAGCCCGCTCGTGCCGAAGGTCAACGCATCGCTCGTGAAGATCCGGGCCGATGGCCGCTACGCGCAGATCTACAAGAAGTGGTTCGGTGCCGAGCCGCCGAAGATGTGAGCGTGACGCCGCAACAGCGCGCGGCCGGGTGGCCGCGCCGGTCTTGAATCGAACGGGGAGCGACAAGTGAATTTCGATTGGTCGGCGATCTGGGCGGCGTTGCCGGACCTGATGGACGGGGTCCGGTTGACGGTGTTCATCGCATTTTTCGGGCTGGTGGGCGGCTTCATCGTCGGGATGATCGCGGGCATGTTCCGCGCATACGGACCGAAGGCGATGAACGTGCTTGCACAGGTTTATATTGAATTGATCCGCGGCACGCCGATCGTCGTGCAGGTGATGTTCCTGTATTTCGCGCTGCCGCTGCTCGCGCATATCCGCATCGACGGCCTGACGGCCGCGATCATCGCGATCACGGTGAATTCCGGCGCGTATCTCGCGGAAGTGGTGCGCGGCGCGCTGCTGTCGATCCCGAAGGGGCTGACGGAAGCGGGGCTCGCGATGGGCTTGTCGATGCCGCGCGTGCTGCTGAAGGTGGTCGGGCCGCTGGCGTTCCGGCGCCTGATTCCGCCGCTCGGCAACCAGTGCATCGTGAGCCTGAAGGACACGTCGCTGTTCATCGTGATCGGCGTCGGCGAACTGACGCGCAAGGGGCAGGAAATCATCGCGGGCAATTTCCAGGCGGTTGAAATCTGGACGGCAGTGGCCGTCATCTACCTGTTGCTGACCGGCGCGATGACGTTGACGCTGCGGCTCGTCGAGAAGAGGATGCGAATCTTATGAGCATGATCGAATTCCAGAACGTGTCGAAGAGCTTCGGCCACGTGCCGGTGCTCAAGCATATCGACCTGAAGATCGATGCGGGCGAGGTGGTCGTCGTGATCGGCCCGTCCGGCTCGGGCAAGTCGACGATGCTGCGCTGTATCAATGCGCTCGAGAAAATCACCGGCGGCGAGCTGCTCGTCGACGGCCAGAGCGTGCGCGGCAACGCGACGACGATCCGCAACATCCGGCTCGAAGCCGGCATGGTGTTCCAGCAGTTCAACCTGTTTCCGCAAATGACCGCGCTCGAGAACGTGATGTTCGGGCCGATCCAGGTGCGCGGCGCATCGCGCGCCGACGCACGCGACCAGGCGATGGCGCTGCTCGACAAGGTCGGCCTCGAATCGCGTGCGAATCATTACCCGTCGGAGCTGTCGGGCGGCCAGCAGCAGCGCGTCGCGATCGCGCGTGCGCTCGCGATCCGGCCGCGGCTGATGCTGTTCGACGAGCCGACCTCGGCGCTCGATCCGGAATTGCGCCACGAAGTGCTGAGAGTGATGCAGGATCTCGCGACCGAAGGGATGACGATGATCGTCGTCACGCACGAGATCGGCTTTGCGAAACGGGTCGGCACGCGGCTGCTGTTCATGGATCAGGGAGGGATTGCCGAGGACGGTCATCCGGTCGACCTGATCGACCGGCCGCCGACCCCGCGCCTGAAGGAATTCCTGAAACACGTGTCCTGAACGAAACCGAACCATCCGACATGCCGCTTTCCCTTTCCCCCGTCATCGCCGGCGCGCCGTTCGACATCGGCGTGCGCCTCGGCGAGCTCGCCCGCCCCGTGTTCGACGCATACATGCAGCAGAGCAGCGCGTGGCAGGCCGTGTGCCGCTGGCGAAGCCATCCGTTCGTCGCGGCACTGCGGCAGGCGGCGCTGGCCGCGTATCCCGATCTCGTCGCGGAACTGGACGGGATCGCGGCGGGCATCGGCTGGCCGGCCGAGGACATCTTTCTGTGGAACTGCCGCGGCGAGCTGATCCACAACGCGCCGGACGGCTGCACGACGCTTGCCGCGCGCGATGCCAACGGCACGCGCTGGATCGCGCACAACGAGGACGGCGATCCGTTCCTGCGCGAGCGCTGCCTGCTCGTCGACGTGCAGCCGGCGGGCAAGCCGGGCTTCATCAGCTTCTACTACCCGGGTTCGCTGCCGGGCCATACCTTCGCCGCGAACCGCGCGGGCATCGCGCAGGCGATCAACAACCTGCGGATCCGCACGCCGGCAGCGGGCGTGCCGCGGATGATCCTCGCGCGCGCCGTGCTCGATGCGACGTCGCTCGACGCGGCGGCCGACGTGCTGCGCAGTCATGCGCGCGCGAGCGGCTTTCATCACACGCTCGGTGCGACCGGCGACGCGCGGCTGCTGAGCATCGAGGCGAGCGTCGCGCGCTGTTCGGCGATCGACGTCGCGCGGCTCGCGGGGCATGCGAACCATCTCGTGCATCCCGGCTGCGACGCGGAAGCGCAGATCGTCACGCAATCGTCGGCCGACCGCCAGCGCCGCGTCGACGCGCTGACGCCCGGCATCGATGCGGTCGACGAAGCCGCGCTGCTGCGCGTGCTCGGCGATCGCGCGCCGGAAGGGCTGCCGATCTACCGCGACGATCCGGCCGACCCCGACGACGAGAACACGCTGGCCACGGCCGTGTTCGCGATCGGCGCGGCATCGATCGACTTTACCCTTTACCAACAAGGCACGCCGCGTTTCGCGACGCGCATCGTGCCGTCCGGACGCGTGCACGACGCATCCTGATTCATGAGGCAACGCATGACGACCGTTTTCCATCGCGCTCCACGCGCCGCCTTGCCCGTCGCCGTCGCAGGCGACGGTATCGAGATCATCGACTCGACCGGCAAACGCTATATCGACGCCTGCGGCGGCGCGGCCGTTTCGTGTCTCGGCCACAGCAACCAGCGCGTGATCGACGCGATCAAGCGGCAGGCGCAGCAACTGGCGTATGCCCATACGTCGTTCTTCACGACCGACGTGGCCGAGGAGCTGGCCGACCGGCTCGTCGACGCCGCGCCGGCCGGCCTCGAACACGTGTATTTCGTGTCGGGCGGCTCCGAGGCGGTCGAGGCCGCGCTGAAGCTCGCGCGCCAGTATTTCGTCGAGAAGGGTGAGCCGCAGCGCCGCCATTTCATCGCGCGGCGCCAGAGTTATCACGGCAACACGCTCGGCGCGCTCGCGATCGGCGGCAATGCGTGGCGGCGCGAGCCGTTCCTGCCGCTGCTGATCGAGGCGCACCACGTGAGCCCGTGCTTCGCGTACCGCGACCAGCAGGCGGGCGAGACCGACGAAGCGTATGCGCAGCGGCTGGCGGACGAGCTCGAGCAGAAGATCGTCGAACTCGGCGCGGAGAGCGTTGCGGCGTTCGTCGCGGAGACGGTGGTGGGCGCAACGGCCGGCGCAGTGCCGCCGGTACGCACGTACCTGAAGAAGATTCGCGCCGTGTGCGACAAGTACGGCGTGCTGCTGATCCTCGACGAGATCATGTCGGGGATGGGCCGTACGGGCTACCTGTACGCGTGTGACGAAGACGGCGTCGCGCCCGACCTGCTGACGATCGCGAAGGGGCTCGGCGCGGGCTACCAGCCGATCGGCGCGACGCTGGTGAGCGACCGCATCTACCGGACGATCGTCGACGGCTCGGGTTTCTTCCAGCACGGCCACACGTACCTCGGCCATGCAACGGCATGCGCGGCCGCGCTCGAAGTGCAGCGCGTGATCGCCGAAGAGAAGCTGCTCGACAACGTGAAGGCGCGCGGCGAGCAGTTGCGCGCGTCGTTGCGCGAGCACTATGGCGCGCATCCGCATGTCGGCGACGTGCGTGGCCGCGGATTGTTCGTCGGCGTCGAGCTCGTGCGCGATCGCGACAGCAAGGCGACGTTCGATCCCGCGCTGAAGCTGCACGCGGCCGTCAAGCGCGCAGCGATGCAGCGCGGCCTGATGGTGTATCCGATGGGCGGGACGATCGACGGCGTTCACGGCGATCACATCCTGGTCGCGCCGCCTTTCATTTGCACCGCGCAGCAGATCGATACGATCGTCGAGCGGTTGTCGGGCGCGATCGGCGCGGCGCTCGCGTCGGCCGGCGCGTGACCCCATTCGTCGAACCTCGTCCGGACATCGCCATGACTAACAGATTGCCTCCGTTCGATCCCGCATCGGCCACCGATGAGCAGAAGGCCGTGCTGGCCGACATCCTCAGCGGCCCGCGCGGCAACCTGAACGGGCCGTTTCTCGGCTGGATCGCGAGCCCCGAGCTGGCGCAGCACGCGCAGAAGCTCGGCGCGTTCTGCCGCTATCGCACGGGCCTGCCGCTGCGCCTGTCGGAACTCGCGATTCTCGTGACGGCCGCGCGCTGGCGCTCGCAGGCCGAGTGGCACATCCACCATCCGATCGCACTCGACGCCGGTGTGCCGGCCGCGACGGCCGACGCGATCCGGCGCGGCGTTGCACCGGCATTCGAATCGGACGACGATGCGCTGATCCATGCGTTCGCGAGCGAACTGTACGACACGCGGCGCGTGAGCGACGCGACGTTCGCGCGGGCCGAAGCGCGCTTCGGCCACGAAACCGTCGTGAATCTCGTTGCCTTGCTCGGCTATTACGCGCTCGTCGCAATGGCGCTGAACACGTTCGGCATGCGCGCGGACGGGCAGACCGAATTGCCGTTTCCGGAGTGATGGCCACGCGTTGATCGCGCCCGAGCAGGGCGCGGCGATACGTCTGACGAACGCGTTGCGGCCCTGTTCCCCGCACAATGCAACCAAATGTATTCATGCGGGATCGACGGCCGATGGCCGCGTATGATGGCTTGTTCACGTCGACATGATCGGTGAGCAAGCATGACGAGTACCCGCAAGACCTTGATGATCGCCGGTGGGCTCCTGGTAGCCGCGGCCGGCACTGCCTACGTGATGCTCCTGCGCGCGGACCACCGTGCGATCGAAGATGCGGGCATCGGCGATTCGGCCGCGCCCGTTGCCGCGGCGCCCGCGAACAACGATCACGCGGTGCAGGGCGCCATCGCACCGCCGGCCCCGGCAGTCCATGCCGATACGGCATCGAAGCAGGCAGCCGTTCCACCGCCGCCACCCGCACCGGCAGCACCCACACCCGCCCCGGCACCCGCGCGGGTCAGCGCCGCACCCGCACCTGCACCCGTCCCCGCCGTTCCCGTCGTCAGCGAGAAAGCGCAGCCGAGCGCGCCGCCGCCGAAGGTCAACGTCGTGACCGTCGATGCGCAGGATTCGACCCCGCCAGCTGCACCGCCGGCCGCGAAACCGGCCCAGCCTGCCGCGCCGGCGCAAGTCACGCAACGCGCACCGCGCAAGCGCGACGGCCTCGAACGCCACGCGACTGCGGCGCCTGCGGCAACGAAATCCGAAACGCCGGAGACGGCGGCACTCGTCAGGGAATCGGCGAAGCTCGACCCGTCGTTGCCGCCGCCGCCGATGTCGTCGGTATCGGCGAGCAGCGGTTCGAACCGGCAGGGTGGGTCGTCGTCGGGCGCGAATCCGGTTGCCGCCGCGATGACCGAGCAACTGGTCAGGGAGTCGAGCAGTTTGAAGTCGCCGTCACCGGCGCCCGCGAACGGCGGCCCGAGCACGACCAAGTAACCGCGATCGCTTCCGGAATAAAAAGGGCCCCGCACGCCGACCAAAGCATGCGGGGCCAAGAGAGACAAACCGTGGTGCCGACAGGCTGACGCGCGTTACGCGGCGACCGCTTCTTCGGCCTGCGGCTGCGCGGCGGCAACCGGTGCAACGTCCTGCCGGATCAGGTGGTCGAACGCGCCGAGCGATGCCTTCGCGCCTTCACCCACGGCGATCACGATCTGCTTGAACGGCACCGTCGTCACGTCGCCGGCTGCGAACACGCCCGGTACCGACGTCGCGCCGCGCGCATCGACGACGATCTCGCCGTGCTTCGACAGTTCGACCGTGCCTTTCAGCCATTCGGTGTTCGGCACGAGGCCGATCTGCACGAACACGCCTTCGAGATCGATGCGCTGCGTGTCGCCCGAGCGCAGATCCTTGTAGACGAGCCCGTTCAGCTTGCTGCCGTCGCCGGTCAGCTCGGTCGTCTGCGCCTGCGTGACGATCGTGACGTTCGGCAGGCTGCGCAGCTTGCGCTGCAGCACTTCGTCCGCGCGCAGTTGTGCGCCGTATTCGATCAGCGTGACTTCCTTCACGATGCCGGCGAGGTCGATCGCGGCCTCGACGCCCGAGTTGCCGCCGCCGACCACCGCGACGCGCTTGCCCTTGAACAGCGGGCCGTCGCAGTGCGGGCAGTACGCGACACCGCGGTTGCGGTATTCGCGCTCGCCCGGCACGTTGATTTCGCGCCAGCGCGCGCCGGTTGCGAGGACGATCGTCTTCGCCTTCAGCACCGCGCCGTTCGCGAGACGGATCTGGTGCACGTCGCCCGGAATCAGCGCATCGGCGCGCTGCACGTCCATGATGTCGACGTCGTACTGCTTCACGTGCTGTTCGAGCGCGGTCGCGAACTTCGGCCCTTCGGTTTCCTGCACCGACACGAAGTTCTCGATCGCCATCGTGTCGAGGACCTGGCCGCCGAACCGCTCGGCGACGACGCCCGTCGCAATGCCCTTGCGCGCCGAGTAGATCGCCGCAGCCGCGCCCGCCGGGCCGCCGCCGACGATCAGCGTATCGAACACCGGCTTGTTCTCGAGCGACTTCGCGGCACGTGCGCTGGCGCCCGTATCGAGTTTCGCGAGGATTTCCTTCACGCTGCTGCGGCCCTGGCCGAACGAAGCGCCGTTCAGGAACATCGTCGGCACGGCCATGATCTGGCGCGACTCGACTTCGCTCTGGAACAGCGCGCCGTCGATCGCGACGTGACGGATGCGCGGGTTGATCAGCGACATCACGTTCAGCGCCTGCACGACTTCCGGGCAGTTCTGGCACGACAGCGAGAAATACGTCTCGAACGCGTAGTCGCCGTCGAGCGCACGGATCTGTTCGATCATGTCGTCGTCGAGCTTGATCGGGTGGCCGCCCGTCTGCAGCAGCGCGAGCACGAGCGACGTGAATTCATGGCCCATCGGGATGCCGGCGAAGCGGATGCCGGCCGGCTTGCCGGGCTCGCCGATCGAGAACGACGGCTTGCGTTCGGCGTCGTCGCGGCGTTCGGTCACGGTCACGCGATCCGTCAGCGACGCAATCTCGTTCAGCAGCGCCAGCAGTTCCTGCGATTTCGCGCTGTCGTCGAGCGAGGCGACGAGTTCGATCGGGCGCGTGATCTTTTCGAGGTACGCTTTGAGTTGGTTCTTGAGATTGGCGTCGAGCATGGCGTTTCGGATTCCGTATTAATGATTCTGGTCGGGCACGTCGTGCCGGAGGAGGGCGCGGGCCGCATGCCGCGGCGGCCCGTATTCGTGTGTCTCGCGCGCCTCGTGCGAGGCGCGCGGAGCGATCGTCAGATCTTGCCGATCAGGTCGAGCGACGGGGTCAGCGTTTCCGCACCCGGCGTCCACTTGGCCGGGCACACTTCACCCGGGTGTGCCGCGATGTATTGCGCAGCCTGCACCTTGCGGAGCAGTTCGCCTGCGTCGCGGCCGATGCCGTTGTCGTGGATTTCGCACAGCTTGATCTCGCCTTCCGGGTTGATCACGAACGTGCCGCGCAGCGCCATCCCTTCTTCCTCGATCAGCACGTCGAAGTTGCGCGACAGCGTGAGCGTCGGGTCGCCGATCATCGGGTACTTGATCTTGCCGATCGTGTCCGACGTGTCGTGCCATGCCTTGTGCGTGAAGTGCGTGTCGGTCGACACGCCGTAGATTTCGACACCCAGCTTCTGGAATTCCGCGTAGCGGTCGGCGAGGTCGCCCAGCTCGGTCGGGCAGACGAACGTGAAGTCGGCCGGGTAGAACACGACGACGGACCACTTGCCCTTGAGGTTCTCTTCCGAGACGGACACGAAATCGCCGTTGTGGTAAGCGGTTGCCTTGAACGGCTTGATTTGGGTGTTGATGATCGGCATCTGGTGAATTCCTTTTCGTCAGTGGTGAGTGGAGTGTTGCCAGTATCCGGGTTCACCCTGACTTTGTGAAATTGCTTGTTTCAATCCGGGGCATCGAGAATTTCTATCTGAATCCGGCCCTTGATTGGGTGGGGTGGGCGGGGAGGCGGTTTTGACGCGTTGGGCGGGTGCCCGTTCGAGGCGAGCAAGCGTGGGGGCGGGTGATGTGCCGGCGAATGGCCGGTGTCTTCCTGGCGCAGGATGAATCGTCGAGTGCGCTCGTATGAGGTCGCGACGGTGAGAGGGCACGCCGCCGCGCCCATCGGCTTAGATCTGATAAGGCACGCGAACGCCCGGTTCAGTGGCGGGAAAATCCTTCGTGTTTCGCGACACGAGCAGCAGCCCGTTCACTTGCGCGGATGCCCAGACGATCGCGTCGGGCAGGCGAATGCGGCGTTCCTTGCGAATCGTCACGGCACGGTTCGCGACCGTGCTGTCGAGCGCAATGACATCGAATGACGAGAGCCATGCGCGTATCGCGGCTTCATTATGCGCGGACGCGCCGACCAGAACCTCCATCCACGAGATCGTGCTGATCGCGCGATAGTCATAGCGGCCGAGTTCCGTGCGGGCGGATTCCACGCCACCCAGATAATCAATCAGGATGTTGGTGTCGAAGAGCGCTTTTACCATTCCGAGCGCAGTTCTTCCTGATAGGCGAGCCCATCGACCGTGCGATCTTTCCAGAGACCGAAGACGTCGTCCGCGAGCGGACGCTTGTGCAGGGCGATGTAGGCATCGATCGCGTCGCGGATGATGGCGGCGCGGGGACGATGCTCAGTCTCGACGATGGCGGCCAGCTCGTCGAGCTGGCCGTTCGATAGATCAACCAGAATCCGGCCCATGGCAACCTCCGATATATGATGTGCATATCATATATATTCGATCGACAGCACGCAACACCCGGGCTGGGCGCGGCGTGGGGCACGCTCGCGCAAACCGTTGCCCGACAAGGCGGGAAGGGCTCCGCTCAGATCCCCGCCATCTTCCTCAACCACGCCGCGAGCCGCCGTGCCCCGTCCGGCATGTCCGCGTCCTCGCGCGTGCACAGGTAGTAATCGCGCCCGTCGTCGAGCGCGTGATCGAACAGCTGCACGAGCTCCCCATTCGCCAGCTCGCGTTCGACCAGCGGCGCGCGCAGCAAGGCCGCGCCGAGATCCGCGCGTGCGGCGCTCAGCGTGAGCTGGCCATCCTCGAACATCGGCCCCACCGCATGCGACACATGCCGCACGCCGGCGCCCTGCAGCCAGTTGACCCACGTGCTGCGATCCTCGTCGTGCACGAGCGGCGCGCGTGCGAGATCGGCCGGCGTGCGGAACGGCCCGTGGCGCTTCAGGAACGACGGGCTGCACATCGGCACCATCGCGCCCGGCAGCAGCCGCTCGCAGCGGTAGCCGGGCCAGTCGCCGGTGCCGAAGCGGATCGACAGGTCCGACGCGTCGCTGCGGTAGTTGCGGTGATGCGCGTACAGCACCGTCACGTCGACGTCCGTGTTGTCGGCCAGGAACGCGTGCAGCCGCGGAATGAACCAGCCGATGCCGAGCAGCGGAATCAGGCTGACGGTGATCTGCCGCAGCGACGACCGGTCGCGCACGAAGCGCGTTGCGCTGCGCAGCACCGAGAACGCGGCGCTGATCGAGCGGTAGTAGTCGCGGCCTTCGTCGGTGAGCGCGAGCAGCCGGCCCTCGCGCACCGTCAGCGGCGTCTGGATGAACGCTTCGAGCAGCTGCAGCTGATGGCTGACTGCCGACGGCGTGATGTCGAGCTCGCCCGCGGCCGCGGTGACCGACCCGAGGCGCGCGAAAGCTTCGAACGCACGCACCGCGCGCAGCGGCGGATCGTACGGCAATTGTTCGATATTTTTCATGTGTCGAATTTTATCGAAAAGTCAGGGTAAGCGACAACATAAAAATATCCTGTATTTACAGTGAGATAGGTTAATGTGTCGGGAACGGAATAAGCATCCAACAATTGGATATTTGGGGTTTGGGTGCTGAATATTTAATATTTTTCATGTTTTGATTCGATTCACCGGTCCTCGCACATGAAAATCGCATTCCTTCCCGCCAGCCTCGCCTTCTCGGCGGCCGCCCTGGTCGCCTCCGTTCCCGCGTTCGCGCAATCCGCTCCGCAGACGATCCTGATCGGTCTCGCCGCGCCGCTCACCGGCCCGTCCGCGCGGATCGGCAAGGACTTGCAGAACGGCGCGCAACTCGCCATCGACGACGCAAACGCGAAGCATCCGGCCATCGGCGGCAAGCCGGTCGTCTACAAGCTCGTCGCGGCCGACGACCAGTCCGATCCGCGCACGGCCGTCGCGGTCGCGCAGCAGCTCGTCGACCAGCACGTGATCGGCGTGGTCGGCCACTGGAACACGGGCTGCAGCGTGCCGGCGTCGCGCGTCTACCGCGATGCGGGCATCCCGCAGATCGCGCCGGCGTCCACCGGCCATCAATACACGCAGCAAGGCTATGCGACGGCCTTCCGCATCATGGGTCACGACGATGCGGGCGGCAATTTCACCGGCGCGTATGCGGTGAAGACGCTGAAGGCGAAGCGTATCGCGGTGATCGACGATCGCACGTCGTTCGGCTCGGGGCTGGCCGACCAGTTCATCAAGGGCGTGCAGGCGAACGGCGGCGCGATCGTCGATCGCCAGTACGTGAACGACAAGACGACCGACTTCAGCGGCGTGCTGACCGCGATCAAGGGCAAGCGTGCGGATCTCGTGTTCTTCGGCGGCCTCGATGCGCAGGCTGCGCCGATCGCGCGCCGGATGCGCCAGCTCGGCGTGAACGCGCCGCTGCTCGGTGCGGGCGGCTTCGTGAGCCAGACCTTCCTGTCGCTCGCGGGCAAGGACGGCGACGGCGTGACGGCGCTCGAACCGGGCCTGCCGCTCGACCGGATGCCGGGCGGCAAGGCGTTCGACACGCAATACCAGGCACGCTTCCGCGCCCCGATCGAACTGCATGCGCCGTTCGCGTACGACGCGGCCGCCACGCTGATCGCGGCCGCGCAGAAGGCCGGCACGACGCAGCCGGCGAAGCTGGTCGCGGCGATGCGCGCGATCGACCGGCCCGGCGTGACGGGGCGGATCGCGTTCGACGGCGAAGGCAACCTGAAGGATCCGGCCTTCACGATCTACCAGGTGCGCGGCGGCAAGTGGACCGTCGTCGACGTGCTCGGCGGCTCGCGCACCGCGACCCAGTAAACACACAGCGATAAAACGACCAAGACGATCCCCATGACCGAAGCGACCCAGACATCCGCCACCCCACCCGAGGACACGCGCCTCGGGATCCTCGCGCGGCGCCGCATCGAAGCGGAAATCCTCAAGCCGATCTACGAGATCATGAAGCGCGAGTTCGGCACCGAGCGCGCGCAGGCCGTGATCGCGGAAGCCGTGCGCGGCGCGGCCGTCGACGCCGGCCGTACGTTCGCCGCGCAGGAGCCTGACGGCACGAGCGTGAAGTCGTTCATCGCGCTGCAGGTGCTGTGGGAGAAGGACGATGCGCTCGACGTCGAGGTGCGGCGCGCGGACGACGCGCACTACGACTACGACGTGCATCGCTGCAGCTACGCGGAGATGTATCACGCAATGGGGCTCGGCGAGATCGGGCACCTGCTGAGCTGCGCGCGCGACAGCTATTTCATCCAGGGCTATGCGCCGGATATCGCGCTCACGCGTACGAGCACGATCATGCAGGGCGGCAAGCGCTGCGATTTCCGCTACGCGCTGCAAGCCGCGCCGGAGAACGGCGATGCGTGACGACAACGCAAGCGCGGAAAGCTTGAGCGCGCCGCGCGTTGACGGTGACCGCCTGTGGGCGTCGCTCGACCGGATGGCGCACATCGGCGCGACACCGAAGGGCGGCGTCTGCCGTCTTGCACTGACCGATCTCGATCGCGAGTCGCGCGACCTGTTCGTGCAATGGGCGCAAGACGCCGGCTGCACGGTGCGCGTGGACCGGATGGGCAACGTGTTCGCGCGCCGTGCGGGCCGCAATCCCGGCGCCGCGCCGGTCATGACCGGCTCGCACGCCGATTCGCAGCCGACGGGCGGGCGCTACGACGGCATCTACGGCGTGCTCGGCGGGCTCGAGGTCGTGCGCGCACTGAACGATGCGGGCATCGAGACCGAGCGCCCGATCGACGTCGTGATCTGGACCAACGAGGAGGGCTCGCGTTTCGCGCCGGCGATGGTGTCGGCCGGCGTGTTCTCGGGCGTCTATACGCTCGAATACGGGCTGTCGCGCACTGACGGCGCGGGCAGGACGATCGGCGAGGAACTGGCGCGGATCGGCTACGCGGGCGCCGAGCCCGTCGGCGGCTATCCGGTGCATGCGGCGTACGAGCTGCATATCGAACAGGGCGCGATTCTCGAACGGGCCGGCAAGACGATCGGCGTCGTGACGGCCGGGCAAGGGCAGCGCTGGTACGAGGTGACGCTCACCGGTATCGACGCGCACGCGGGCACGACGCCGATGGAATTCCGCCGCGATGCGCTGGTCGGCGCCGCGCGGATGATCTCGTTCGTCGAAGTGCTCGGCCGCCGTTACGCGCCGTACGCGCGTGCGACGGTCGGGATGATCGAGGCGCGGCCGAACTCGCGCAACACGGTGCCGGGCGGCTGCTTCTTCACGGTCGAGTTTCGGCACCCCGACGACGCGGTGCTCGACGAGCTGGACGCGGCGCTGCGCGCGGAACTTGCTCGCGTGGCCGACGAGACGGGCCTCGGCGCGCAGATCGAGCAGATCTTCAAGTATGCGCCGATCCCGTTCGCGCCGCGCTGCATCGACACGGTGCGTGACGCGGCCCGGGCGCTCGGGCTGTCGCACATGGATATCGTGTCCGGCGCGGGACATGACGCGTGCTATGTCGCGCGCGTCGCGCCGACGGGGATGATCTTCGTGCCGTGCGTCGACGGGCTGAGCCACAACGAGGCCGAAGCGATTACGCCCGAGTGGGCGGCGGCGGGTGCCGACGTGCTGTTGCGCGCGGTGCTGCAGAGTGCGCAGGAAGCCTGAGCCTGAGTGTGACGGCGGCGGTCCGGCGGATAGGCGTTCGCCGGGCCGCGCCGGTTTCGTTCCGGTAACGTCAGCGCGCGATCTGTTTCAGGCGGAGGGCGAATGCCGATCGAGGTATCGCCGCATCACATGAAACGTCGTATCGGTGCGCCCCGGTATCGCCACCGTCGCAACATCGGCTGCGAAGCCGAGCTTTTCATAGAACCGGTACGCGGTTTCGCGTGCCGTGCACCACACGAGCGTGGCCCCGCGTGCTTCCGCGTGCCGCACGCAGACCTGCACCAGCACGCGCCCGAAGCCCATGCCGCGTACGGCCGGATGGACGGCCATCCCGCGCAGCCGCCACGCCGGCCGCGCACGATCGTCTTCGCGCGATTCCTCGCACAGCGACGCAACGGCGACGATGCCCGATGCGTTGCGTACGCCAACGTGCAGTGTCGTCGGCGCATGGTCGCCGGCCAGTTCGCATGCATTCTGATCGCCGTTCAGCAGGATCATCGCCCGGAGCGGGTGCGTCTGCGCGGCCTCGATCGTTGCGATGGTGAACAGCGTGTCGCCTGTCGTCATCAACGGTCCTTGAGTGATTCGATTCAGCCGCGCGTTACTGGCCGGCCTTGCGCTGCGCCCTATACGCGAGATACGCGACGATCTGGTCGAGTTCTCGGTCGCTCAGCTGGTCGGGCGGAAACGCCGGCATGCTGCGGCCGGGCCAGTCGCGCACCGATGCCGGGTTGCGGATATAGCGGCGCAGCGCGGCGGGCTGGAAGTAGTCGACCGGATTCATCGGGGCGTTCAGGTCGGGGCCGGCATGGCTGCTGCCCGCACCGTCGAGGCGGTGGCAAGCGAGGCATTGCGTGACGAACAGGTGCTGGCCCGCGCGCGCCGGGGCGTCCGCGGGCAGCGCGGCATCGACGGCGAGCGACGGCCAGCGCGCGAGCGGCGACGATTCGATCGTGACGCGCACGATCTGGTACGGCCACTGCTCGCCGCGCACCGACGACGCGTCCGGCCCGAGCCAGACCAGGTAGAACGGCCCGGCGCTGACCTGCTTGCCGGGCAGCTTCGGCCATGGATGCGCCGGATCCTCGATCGCGAGCCACGGGACGGCGCCGGCCGGCGTGCGGCGGCGCACGAGATCCAGCGGAAGTTGCGCGGCGAAGCCGTCGGCCGCGCGGGTTTCGAGCACGCCGTCGGCCGGCAGCGGCGTGTCGCCGAGCAGCGCGGCGAACGGCACCGCGCGGAACGTCATCCGCCGGCCGTACGCGATGTCGCGCGGCACGTGGATGTCGGCGGCATCAGGGCGTGCGAGCAGCGTTTGCCGCGTGAGGGCGCGGGCCGTGCCGTCGGTCTCGAGTTCAAGCGCGGACTGGGCCGACGCGCGTTGTCCGATCAGGCAAACCGTCAACAGCAAAAGCGAAAACCACCGGCGCGTCAGCATTCGTTCTCCGGGAAGGGGCGGTTCCGGCGGCGGCAGGAGGCGCGGGCCGCAGCCGATGGGAGGAATCGGGCGACAGTCTATCCGGTACGCGCGGCGCTGGCGACTGCGGCGCGGGAAGGGGGCGGCCATGATGGGGCAGAGTGGCCACTGCGTGCCTGGCGATCGGGGTGCAGGACGGATGCGGCGTCGCGCGGCGCAGTCTGCGCACGGCGGGGCGAACGGGCCGGGGCGCACTCACACGGGCCCAGCGCGTTGACGGCCATCCCGCTCCAGGACCGCCGTCAATGACTCGAACAACGCACTTCGCTCTTCGGCAACGGCGTCTGACGCTCCGGTTCGAAATCGGCTTCGCGTGCGCCCGACGGCGTCAGCGACACGAAATGCATCGCGGTGCCGCGCGCCGCGAAGCCGGCGATACCCGTCGTGCCCCACGGAATCGACACACGCTGCACGCCGCTGACCGCGAGGTCCGCTGGCCCGAGCGCCAGCGTCAGCAGCCGCCCGTCGCGGATCGGCACGTACGCATGCGTGCCGGACACGCCGATGCCGGATTCGCGCACCGATGGCGGCAGGCAGTCGAGCGTCGCCGTGCGGCGGCCGTCCGGCGCGATCAGCATCGCGACGCCGCGATCGTCCGCCGTCGTCGTGACGACGATGAAGCGGTCGATCTCCGGCACATAAGCCGACGAGTACACGTAGTACCGGATCGCGTCGTTCAGCGTTCCCAGCCTGTCGAGCTTCGCGGTGACCGGGTCGAACATCGCGTATTCGAGCGTCGCGTCCGTGCTGCCTTCGATGAATTTCTGCCACACGAGCAGCGCGGCATGCGGCGAGCCCGCGACGACGGGCCACCACTCGCGGCGGTGCGGCGCGACCGCGACCTGGTTCAGCACGCGCCCGGCCGCGTCGTAGGTCTTCACGTAGACGCCGTTGCCGGTGCCGAGGTTGTCGACGCCGCCGCCGTCGATCCAGTCGGCGGAATAGAACACGACGAAGCGGTCGGCCGCCGTGGCGACATGCCCCGAGTGGCCGCCCGATTCGACGTCGTTCGGGTACGGCTTGATCGGCTTCAGGTCGCGGCGATAGACGCCGTAGCGCTGGCTGACTTCCTGCGGCGCGTTCCAGCCGTCCTCGAACGTGACGAAGATGTCGCCGCGCGCGTTCTGCGCGATCGACACGGGCTCCTGCGCCTCGGGGCGGCTGATGAACGGATGGACGTGCAGCAGGTGCGGCTTGCCGGGCAGCCATTCGCCGACGTACACGTCGTGCGGCCAGTTGCCGTTGCGCAGCGCGCCGCGCGGCACGATGCCCGAGCTGCTGAAGAACACCCAGCGCTTGCCGTTGCCGGCGTCGGCCACGCCGATGCCGTGCATGAAGCTGCGCGGATCGGTGGCCGGGTGGGGTGACGGGGCGTCCTGCACGGCGACCGTATGCACGGACGGCGTGGCGGCGAAGGCCGGTGGCGGCACCGTGACGATGCCGCATGCGCCGTACAGCGCGGCCGCGACGCACTGCGCGACCGCCTGCGCCGGGCGCGTTCGCCCCGTCATTCGACGGTCACCGATTTCGCGAGGTTGCGCGGCTTGTCGACGTCGGCGCCGCGCGCGCAGCCGACGTGATACGCGAGCAGCTGCAGCGGGATCACGTTGACGATCGGCGACAGCAGGTCGCCCGATTCGCGTACGCGGATCAGGTGCGTGTCGCGGTCGGCGTCGATCGCGAGCTGATCGCCGGCCAGCACGTAGAGCCGTCCGCCGCGCGCGCGCACTTCGGCCATGTTGGATTTCAGCTTCTGGAACAGGCGGTCGTCCGGCGCGATCGTGACGACCGGCATCGCGCTCGTGACGAGCGCGAGCGGGCCGTGCTTCAGTTCGCCGGCCGCATAGCCTTCCGCGTGGATGTACGACACCTCCTTGAGCTTCAGCGCGCCTTCCATCGCGATCGGGAAATGAATGCCGCGCCCGAGGAACAGCGCGTTCTCGGTGCGCGCGAACTTCGCGGCCCAGCCCATGATCTGCGTCTCGAGCGCGAGCGCATGGCCGATGCGCTCGGGGAGCGCGCGCAGCTGCTTCAGGTGCAGCGCGGCCTGCTTCGCATCGAGCCGGCCGCGCAGCTGCGCGAGCGTCAGCGTCAGCACGAACAGCGCAACGAGCTGCGTCGTGAACGCCTTGGTCGACGCGACGCCGAGCTCGATGCCGGCCCGCGTCAGGAAGCGCAGCGGCGCGTTGCGCGCGATCGTGCTGGTCGCCACGTTGCAGATCGCCATCGACAGTTCCTGACCCACGTCGCGCGCCCGCTCGATCGCACCGATCGTATCGGCCGTTTCACCCGATTGCGAAATGCCGACGACGAGCGTGCGCGGATCGGCCACCGTATCGCGGTAGCGGAATTCGCTGGCGATCTCGACCTGGGCGGGCACGCCCGCGATGGCCTCGAGCCAGTATTTCGCGGTCAGCCCCGCGTAATAACTGGTGCCGCAACCGAGCAGCAGCACGCTCCTGACTCTCGACAGCAGCGCGCGCGTGCTGTCGGTCGCGTCGAACAGCGCCGGCGAGATCGTGTCGATGCCGTCGAGCGTGCTGTCGATCGCCTTCGGCTGCTCGAAGATCTCCTTCTGCATGAAATGCTGGTACGGGCCGAGCGCGGCGTCGCCGTCGCGCGCCTTCACCTGGCACAGCGGGCGCTGGGCGTCGTGCCCGCCCGAGTCGACCACGGCGATGCGGTCCGGCGTGATCAGCGCGACGTCGCCGTCTTCCAGGTAGACGAAGCGGTCGGTCAGGTCGCCGAGCGCCGCGCAGTCCGACGCGAGGTAGTTCTGTTCGGCACCAATGCCGATCACGAGCGGCGAGCCCGCGCGCGCGGCGACGAGGCGCTGCGGCTCGCGCGCGCTCAGCACCGCGATCGCGTACGCGCCGTGCAGCCGCTTGACGGCACGCACCACTGCGTCGAACAGGTCGTCGCGATAGAGGCTGTGGATCAGGTGCGCGATCACCTCGGTGTCGGTCTGGCCGCGAAACGTGTAGCCGCGCTCCCGCAGCTCCGCGCGCAGCGCGTCGTGGTTCTCGATGATGCCGTTATGCACGACCGCGATCGTATCGCCGGACATGATCGGATGTGCGTTCATTTCCGACGGTGCGCCGTGAGTCGCCCAGCGCGTATGCGCAATGCAGGTCTGCGCTTCGAGGCCCAGCGTCAGCACGCGGGCCTGCAGGTCGGTCACGCGCCGCAGCGTACGTTCGCTGCGCAGGCGGCCGGCATCCTGCACGGCGATGCCGCACGAATCGTAGCCGCGATATTCGAGCCGGCTCAGCGCGTTGACCAGTTGCGGCACCTGATTGTTCAGGCCGCTTGCTCCGACGATTCCGCACATGATTCACCTCGTCCACAAAAGGTTGCCGGCCTGCCGGCCAAGCGCGGCAGCGCGGCGTCAGGAGCGGCGCCGCGCGGCACCGATGCAGCCCCGTGCGCGGCGGCGCGGCTCCGCCGACCTACTCGCGGGGCTGCGGCCCCGCGTGGGCAATCCATTCGATGCCGGAAATCGAGCCGTTCGCGTCGTGCGACGCGACGAGAATGCGCGTCGTGCGCCGCGCGCCGCGCCGGCGGGCGCTGGCCAGCACGGTCGGCGGCACCGAGCGCACCTTCGCGCTGGCCGAGCGCCGCAGCATCTTCGACGCGCGCAGCCGGTAGGCCAGCGGATGCACGACGCGTCCGGCGATCAGCCACGTGACGATGGTGCCCGCGATGATCGCGATGCTGGTCGCGTAGAACACCATCTGTTCGATCGGCATCTCGGCCGGGTTGAACGGCAGCAGGTAGCGGTACGTGTAGATGCAGATCGACGCCCACACGGCGCCCACCAGCGCGGGCCGCACGAGGCGGAACCAGGCGACCAGCGCGAGCCCCGCGATACGGCCGCGTTCGGCGATCATTTCGCGCGGTGCGCGCAGGGAGAGATCAATAATCGGCGCGTTCTTCATGTTGAATGCCTCGGTCGGGGCTGACCCATACGGCCCGCTTGCCGCGGCCCCGCAGCGCGATGGCGGGCAGGGCGATGACGGTGGTGATCATGCTGATCACCCAGAAGGCGACGGGATACCAGACGGTGTCCAGGAAATACATCAGGAGTTTTTCGTCGTAGCGACGATCGATCATGCTGCCGATGATCAGTTGCAGGATGCAGGTGGCGACCAGCAACATGCCGTGCCAGTGCGGCACGACCGATACGTGCCAGCTTTGCGGCAGCGGGTACACGATGTCGATCAGCGCGAGCAGCAGGATGAACGACATCGAGTACGCCCACGCGATGCCGATCAGGTACTCGGCGAACAGCGGCCACATCATCATCTGCGTCGGCCGCGCGAGCGTGCCCGCGTACTTCATCAGCACCTGGATGCCGCCCTTTGCCCAGCGCAGCCGCTGCCGGTACAGGCCCTTCAGCGTCTCGGGCATCAGGATCCAGCTCAGCGCGTGCGGCTCGTACACGACGCGCCAGTCGCGGCACTGCAGCTTCCAGCTGATGTCGATGTCCTCGGTGAGCATGTCCGAGCTCCAGTAGCCGACGTCGGCGAGCGCGGTCTTGCGAAACATCGTGACGACGCCCGACACCGTGAAGATGCGGCCATACACCTGCTGCGTGCGCTTGATCAGCCCGACGATCGACGAGAATTCGCCGACCTGCATGCGGCCGAGCAGCGACGTGCGGTTGCGGATGCGCGGGTTGCCGGTCACCGCGCCGACGCCCGGGTCGGTCAGGAAGTGCTCGAGCATCCAGCCGATCGCGTCGTGCGCGAGCAGCGAATCGCCGTCGATGCACAGCAGGTATTCCGCGTTCGACACGGCCGCCGCGGTCGTGAGCCCGACCGCCTTGCCTTCGTTGCGCGCGTGATGGATCACGAGCAGCCGCGGGATCTCGGCGGCCAGCGCGTTGAGGATCTCGCCGGTGCGATCCTGGCTGCCGTCGTTGACTGCGATGATGTCGTAGTTCGGATACTGCATCCCGTTCAGGTGGCCGATCACGCTGCGCGCGTTCGACGCTTCGTTGAAGCAGGGCACGACGATCGAGATCTTCGGGATGCCGCTCGACGCGATCGTCCGCGTGGACAATTCGCGGCCTTCCTCGAGCAGGACGTAGTGCACGACGCCGCCGATCATCCACAGGTACGACATGAAGAACGGGTAGTAGAAGACGAAATCCTGCAGCCGCTGGATGATGCCGTGGTTAGTCATGGCGTCTTCGCCCCCTGTGTTTTATGCATCTGCATCAGTGCGTTGATCGAGGTCGGGTCGAGGCGCGACTTCAGCGACATCACGTCGCGCATCGCGTCGAGTTCCGGCAGGCCGTTCAGGAAGTTGTCCGGGTAGTAGCCGAAGTTCACCGCGCCCTCGCTGCGCAGCCGCCGCATCTGCGCGAGCAGCGTGCTGGCGGGCACGTCCTTGCGGGCGTGCCAGTCGTACGACTGCAGTTCGAACACGGTGCGCTGCAGCCCGCGCTGCTTCGCACGGACGGCCCGCACGAGCTGGTCCATCCAGCCTTCGGGATCCTTCGCCTGCTCCATGTACGGCATCGCCATCAGCGCGACGTAGTCGTAAGTGGCGAGGAAATCGTCGTAGTTCTGTGCGTACCACGCTTCCGATTCGGGCTTGAGCACCGGCAACGCGAAGATGTTGCGCGCGGTCAGCACATCGCCCACGTTCTGGTGGGCCAGCACGATCTGTTCGAGCTGGCGGGTCAGGTCGATCAGGTAGCGCGACTTCTGCCGGGTCCAGCGTTTCATCATGTCGGGGTTCTCGCGGATCTTGCCGACGTCGGCCGGCAGCCCCCACTGCGAATAGGTGCGCAGCGCATGCTGGCTCGCATCCTCGTAGTCGTCGAGCACCGCATCGTCGCTGAACAGGATGCCGCTGAACGACGCGTGCTTGCTGAGATCCTCGTAGATCTGCTGGATCATCAGCCGCGCAGCCGGATCGAACGGGCTCAGCCGGAACGTGCGCGTGCCGTTCTCGCGGGCCGGCGCGCCGCCGTAGGCACTCACGGTCTCGAGCCCGCGCTGCTTGTCGGCCGGCGGCCGGAACGCGAGCACCGGCATCCATGCGTACACCTGCACGTTGGAGCGCGTGTTGAGCTGCCACGCGGCGCGCGAGAACAGGTCGGCGCGCATCGGCAGGTGCCGGTTCGGGAAATACACGGATTCGGCCACACCCGTGCCTTTCGGATCCGCGTACGCCTGCAGGTACACCGATTTCGGCTGCATCCGGTAGATGCGCTCGATCAGCTTGCCGAGATTCGCCTCCTGCCGCGCGGGATCCGGATCGTAGACCTGGTCCAGATCGACCTGCACGATGCGCTCGGGCACGTCGACGTCGCCGCGGTTCGACGCCGGCTCGCGCATCGAGCGCTCGAACCCGCCGATGTCGACGTCGTACATCATCAGGATCCGCCGCAGCCGGTCCAGCGGCACGTCCGGCGTATTCGGGCCGGCGTCGAGGCTGAACTGGACGTCCATGCCGAGCGACGTCGATATCGTGCGCACGGGCTGGTTTTCCGCACCGTATGGCCACACCATCGAGCGTGCGACGATGCCCGTATGTTCGCGGATCTGCCGCACGCATGTCTGCAGGTCGTTGTGCACGCGCGCTTCGAATTCGGCGTCGGTTTCATAGCGCTTCTCGTCCTGAAGGTAGAGGTGCGACGTGGTCGCCGGCAATTCGTTGCCTTGCGGATTCGCGACTGCGCCGTGATGGAGGTTGTGCGTGTGGCAGCCGAGCTCGACGAGCTGCGACTGGCCGACCTTTTTCACCTCGTCCCACGACATGAAGTAGTCGCGCGGCACCTGGATCTTGTCGCTGATGCGGATCGGCGCATCCGGCGGCGCATCGATCCAGGCGGTCACGATGCCCATCACGGCCGGATACTTGAAGCGCTCGAGCAGCGGCAGCACTTTCGTGTAGTGGCTGCGGTAGCCGTCGTCGAACGTGAGGAGCACCGCGCGCGGCGGCAGCGGCTTGCCGCCGTGCCGCGACTCCTCGATCTGCCTGACCGTGACGGTGTGGTAGTTGTTGGTCTGCAGCCACGAGAAGATCGCGGTCAGCGTGCCGGTATCGACCGCGAACGGGTCGACCATCGCCGATTTCGAGGAAAACGACGCCATCAGGTTGTCGCGCACGTCGTGCATGCAGATCACGCGAAACGTCTTGCCGTCGGCCGGGTCGGACGGCGGCAGCAGATCGATCATTTTGGCGTTCGTCACGCCAGGGAACAGCGAACAGGCGGCAAACGTGCCGAGGCATCCGCACATGAAGGTCCGTCTGGTTTGCATTCGCGATCTCCTTGCTAGAACGGCAGGTTGACCGACATGAAGCCGGTTTCGGAGCGCTCGCGCTGGCCGTCGTATGCATGGCTGCTGACCTCGACGCCATAGGTCAGCGTGATGTCGTGCTTGAACGTCCACGCATGCTCGAGGCGCGCACTCCACAGCGGGCTGGTGCCGAAGCCGCGCTCGTTGTACACGCCGCCTGACACCGATACGCGCTGCCGCAGCCCCATGTCGCCCTTCTTCCACAGCGTCAGCTGGTGCATGACGGTCGCCGCGGCCGCGTAGTCGCGGCCCGGGCTGAAGTAGGGCGCGTCCCGGCGCGTGTTGCTGTCGGTGCCGAGATCCAGCGATACGTTGACGAGCTGGTTGGCGGTCGTATACACGCGCTGCGTGGCGGTCGCCGCGATCTCCTGGTGCAGGTTCGAGTCGCTGTAGCGGCTCACGCCGTAGCTCAGCTTCACCTCGCGGCGGTCGTTCTGGCGATACACGACCGAGACGTTCGCCGAACGGCCCCAGATGTGCGCGGCATAGGCCTTCCACGGCAGCGAGTTGTCGTTGGTGTCGAGCGCGCCGCTGACCGTCCAGTAGTCGTTCAGCGCGTACGCGATCGACCCGCGGCCGCCGGTACGGCCGTCCCCGCCGAGGGAACGCGTGACCTCGCCCTGCACGGTGAGCGGCCCGTGCCGGTAGTCGCCGCCGACGCCCGTGCGCGTGCGGCTGACGTTGCCGCCGTCGGTTTGCGCATGGCCGAAGAACGTATGCGAGAAGACGCGCCAGTTGTCGCCGAACGGTTGCGAATAGATATAGCTGTCCGACGTGAAGCTGTTGTCGGCCAGTGCGCTGTTGCCGTGCTCGAAGCTCAGGTCGGTCGTGAACACGGGGCTGCGGTACGCTTTGTAGTCGCGCTTGAAGGTGCGCACGGCACCGCTGTCCGGGAATGTGTTGTCGAGGGTCTGGTCGACGGTCTTCGCGCTCGCGTAGTCGTCTGCCGTGAGCGACGCGCGGCCGAGGCTCGCGAGCATCTCGACGCTGTCCGGGTGGTCGGTCAGCGATGCGCGATACATCGCGATCGCCTGGCGGGGATGCGACTGGCCGGACACCGCGTCGGCGTGCGCGGCACGGATTTCCGCGTTGAACGGCACCTGCTTCTCGAGCTCTTCGAGCGCGGCGATCCCTTCGTCGACGTGGCCCGTGAAGATCAGGTATTGCGCGCGCAGCCGGTAGTAGCGCAGATAGTCGCTTTCCTCGGGGCCGACGTTTCGCACCTCTTTGACCGGCGGCAGCGAGTTGCCCATGTCATCGAGCACCTGCTTCGCGTCCGCCGCGCGTGCCTGGTCGACGTACGACCAGAACAGCCCTTCACGCAGTTCGATCGGGCGCGTGCGTGTACCGTACTGGAAGCCACGGGTCGCGCGGTCCGTCGGCGACGCGGTCGCCTGCTTCAGCGCGCGCTGGTATACGGCGTTGGCCTTGCCCGGTTCGCTCAGGTACAGGTAGGCGTCGCCGACGGCCGACAGCGCATCGATCGAGATCTCCGCATTGGACGGAATGGTCTCGAACGTCGCGACGGCCGTCTTCATGTCGCCGCGCGCCGCATAGGCGACCGTGCGGTCGCCTGCGAGCGCCGTTCTGACCGGCGTGTATTCGGGCGTGGCCGGCATCCGCTTGTCGAGATCGTCCGCCGCGTGCAGCGCGCTGTCGATCCCGTCGAAGCGGTCGGTGCTCGTCATCGAACGCGACTTGTCGCGTCCGCCGCGCACCTGCTGGCGAATCGACAGTTCTTCGAGTTGCGCGATGTCGACGGCGGAGAACGCATCGGGCCGCGCTTTCGCTTCTTCGAGCGCCTTGATCGCGCCACCGCTCGCCGCGAGGCCGAACACGTCGTTGCGCACGGTCTCGACGTCGGCGGTCCGGAGGTTCGGTGCCTGGGCATTCGGCGTTTCGACGTCGGGGCCAGGCGATCGTTGTGTCGGTTCGCCGGGTAGCTGGGCGCCGGGCGTCTGCGCGTTCGGCGCCGGGGACGAAGGTGCTTGCGCGCCAGGCATCTGGGTAACGGGCGCAGGCGAGTTCGGCATCGGGGTGCCGGATGCCTGCGCGGTCTGCGTCGGCGCATTCGGCGGCGCGGTGGGGGGGGCTTGCCCGCCCCCCGGCGGGGTGTCCGAAGTCGGCACGACCGGCGCGGGCGAAGGGGATGCAGCCGTGTCGGACATCGTCGAGGCCGGCCGTGCCGGCGCATCGGGCGGTTGGACGTTCGTGGCCTGCGCAAGCAGCATCGGCGCATCCGGCGCCTGCGCGACCGGTGCCGGCGTATCAGGCGATCGTGCACCCGGCACCGGGTTGCCCGATTGCGGCGCCTCCGGTTCCACCACGATCGTGGTCGGCTGCTGAGGGTTCGACGCCTGAGCGACCTGCATCGACGCATCCGACGCCTGCGCGATCGGCGTCGGCGCGTGAGGGGGCGGGGCGCTTTCAGCTTGGGCAATCTGGATCGATACGACCATTGGCCGCATGTCGCGCGGCGGCGCATCCGGCGCGCCGTGGGTCCCGGCGATTGCGCTGGCGCCGCCGGATTCCGACTCGCCTTCGGCGGCGAAGCAGGGGCCGGACGCGACGAGCAGCAACACCAGCGGTGCATGCAGGAGGATCCGCCGGTTGGACGGAGCGACGGTGGTGCATTGTTGTTTGCGATTGTTGTCCACGGTGAGTCCTCACTCGGTAACGATCACATCGGTTGCATGCCCGACGATGCACGCCGCCGCTCGTCGCGCGGCCGGGCGGCGAGGCCCGGCCATGCGGGGCCGGCCTACAGGCGATTGCGGATCGCTTGCCCAAGCAACGCACGCGATTCGCTGTTCTTCGGGTCGATCGCGAGCGCCCGGCTCGCGTTTTGCTCCACACAGTTCCATTCGTCGATCACCGCGCACGAGCGCGCCTTCGCCAGCGCACGCGCACTTTCCAGTTCCGCGTGCGTGATGCCTGCCGTCTGCATGCGTGCCGGATCGGATCGGTACGACGGTGACTTCGGCGCGAGGCCCATGCGCTTTCCCGTGCCGGCCAGCGTTGCGGTTCGCGGTTCGCGATGCGCGCCGCCGGGCCGTACGGCCGCGCGGCCATGGGCCGGCGCGGCACGCGTGCTGGCCGCCAGCGTCACGGGCG
>NZ_JAAGPP010000267.1:0-6144 GCF_017104975.1 Burkholderia sp. Ac-20344 | reverse complement strand
TCCCCATTGTTCCCCCTCTTCCCCCCCCCCGCCCCCTCCCTCCTTTCGCCGCGCCCCTGCATCGACGACGCGCCGTCGCGCGACAGCGTCTCGGAGCGCGCGAGCCGCCGCGTCGCCGCGTCCAGCTCGCTTTCCCGCTGGACGACGACCGCGTCGGCCGCCGCCTTGTCGCTGCGCCGCTGCGCGACCTGCGCGTCGATGCTCGCCGCCGTGTTCACAGCCTGCTGCTCCCGGGCGCGCGCTTCGTCGAGCTGTGCCTGCAGGACGACGACGTCCATGCGCGCGAGCGGCTGGCCGGCCTTCACGAAGTCGCCTTCGTCGACGAGCATCGCGGTGACGCGCCCCGGCAGCTTGGTCGCGACGTCGATCTCGGTCGCCTCGATACGGCCGTTGCCGCTCACGAGGCCGGCATCGGCCTGTCCGTCGCGCCAGCGCGTCCATCCGTAGTACGTGATGCCGATCGCGAGCACGGCGACGCCTGCCCCGATCAGAAGAGGGCGCTTGAGGGTTTTCATCGTGTGGATTCCGGAATCGTCGAATCGTTGGTCGTTGGCGCGGCGGGTGCGTCGCTGTCGCGCGTGGCGCCGCCGAGCGCGCCATACAGCGCGACGCGGCTCGACAGCAGCGCACGACGCGTCATCACCCATTGCTGCTCCGCGTTCATCAGGTCCCGCTGCGCGTCGAGCACCTCGAGGAACCGGGTCGCGCCGCTGTCGTAGCGCAACGTCGCGAGGCGGGCCCGTTCGGCCTGCGACGCCAGCGTCGCGTGCTCGATGCGCACCTCGTCGGCCAGCCAGTAACGGGACGCGAGCGCGTCGGACACGTCGCGGAACGCGCTTTGGATCGTTCGCTCGTACCGCGCGAGCGCTTCTTCGCGCTGCGCGTGCGCCAGCGCGAGATTCGAGCGGTTGCGGCCGCCGTCGACGAGCGGCAGCGTCACGTTCGGGATCACCGACCAGACGCCGGTGCTGGAGGTCAGCAGGTCACGCAGCGCGCTGCTGCCCGAGCCGATCGAGCTCGTCAGCGCGATGCGCGGAAAGAATGCGGCGCGCGCCGCGCCGATGTTCGCGCGGGCCGCCTGCAACTCGTGCTCGGCCGCGATCACGTCGGGCCGCCGGGCAAGCAGCGACGAGGGCAGGCCGGGGGCGAGCGACGGTGCGACGGCGCCGTCGTCGAGCGCGAGCGGCATGCCGGCCAGATCCGGCGGCGCACCGACCAGCAACGCCAGCGCATCGGCCGCCGCCGCGCGCGCCTGCTGCAGCTGGGCGCCGAGGGATTCCGCCTGCTGCAGCAGGATCTCGGCCTGCGTCAGGTCGAGGCGAGAGATCGCGCCGGCCGCGTGGCGAAGCCGGAAAATCCGCAGCGACTCGCGGCGCGTGTCGATCGTCGCGCGGGTCAGCGCGATGCGCTCGTCGTACTCGCACAGCGTCAGATACGCGTTGGCGACCGAGGTGATCACAGTCAACGTGGCGGCACGCCGGGCCGCGTCGCTCGCGAGATAGCGCTGCAGCGCGGCTTCCTTCAGGTTGCGCACACGGCCCCAGAAATCGAGTTCCCATTGCGTTTCGGCCAGCCGGACCTCGTAGACCTGCCCGATGAACGGTGTCGGCGTGAGCAGCCCGCCCGGTGCGCGAAACCGTGCATAGGCCGCGCCGGCGCCGATCGTCGGCCACTGGTCCGCGCTGCGGATGCCGTAGACGGCGCGTGCCTGTTCGACACGCGCGACGGCCGCACGCAGGTCGCGATTGCTGGCCAGCGCATGCGCGATCAGCGCGCGAAGACGCGCATCGACGAAGTAGTCCTGCCAGGCGGGCACCTGCGCGGCCGCGGACGTGGGCGTGATGCTGGCCGACGGATCCGGAAAGGCGGCGGGAATCGGCGCGGCGGGACGTTGGTCCGGCGGTGCGAGCGACAGGCATCCGGACAGCAGGCCGATACCCGTTGCGAGCGCAACGAAACGCGCGTACCGGAAAGCTGCAATGCGGAAGACGACGGGAAGCGCGATGGCGCGCATGGAAGGCCTCGGCGAATACGGGAACGCGGGGTGGCGCCGCCTCGTGACGTCGCCGCTTCGGGTTCACTTATATCCGACGATTGAGGCGTCTACCCTTGATCTGTATCACTTCGGCGGGAATGCGTTTCGAGCGGTGCTTCGGTTGACGGGCGCGCCAAAAAAGGCCACGTACCGGCGGATTGCGCCAGTCTCGCCGGTCCGCTTCGTGCCGACCGAGGGACCGTATCGCGGCTGCCCGGTCGAAGCGTGCCGTCCTCGCTTGTCGAGATGGCGAAATATGCCAATTCATGCTGTTTTGTGGTTTTTCATGCGGATGTCATCTCGCGTTGCGACAGTGTGGTATCGGGCGACGGTTCCGGGAACGATCGGCATGAGCCGGCCCGTTTGCCCGGGTCCCGGCGATCCGTTCATGCGACGCAGCGAGCGGCGACCCATGCGCATGGCTGCCGAAGCGGCGGCGTGCATCATCTCGACAGAAGGAACGTGCAACCGTGAACGCCCTCGCAGCGGCAGATTCTTATGACGTGATCGTCGTCGGTGCCGGCATCGTCGGCCTCGCGCATGCGTATACGGCGGCCCTCAAGGGGCTGCGCGTCTGCGTGATCGAGTGCGATGCGGCTTGCGTGGGCGCGTCGATCCGCAATTTCGGGTTCGTTACCGTCACCGGGCAGCACGCCGAACACAGCTGGCGGCGTGCGCGGGCGAGCCGCGAGGTCTGGGCGGACGTCGCGCCGCAAGCCGGCATCGACGTGCTGCACAAGGGCCTGCACCTGATCGCGCGTCGCCCCGAGGCGATGCACCTGGTCGATGCCTTCATGCAGACCGGCATGGCCGACGGCTGCCGGATCATGACGCCCGGCGAAGCGGCGGCGGTGGCGCCGGCGCTGCGGCTGGACGGCGTGCAAGGCGTGCTGCATAGCCCGCATGAACTGCGCGTCGAACCGCGTACCGCGATCGGGTTGCTGGCGTCGTGGCTGGCGGAACGTTTCGGCGTGCGGTTTCGCTACGGCGAGATGGTGCATGAGGTACGCACGCCGTCGGTGCGAACGTCGCGCGGCGTGCTGCACGCGGAGCGCGTGATCGTCTGCGGCAACGCGGACAGCCGCCACCTGTACGGCGACGGGTTCGCGCGGCACGAAGTGCGGCTGTGCCAGTTGCAGATGCTGCGCGTGCGGCCGCGCCGTCCGCTCGCGCTGCGCGCCGCGGTGATGAGCGACCTGAGCCTGCTGCGGTACTCGGGTTTCGCGGCGCTGCCGGCTGCCGGCGCATTGCGCACGCGCCTGAACGCGGAGGAGCCCGTGTGCCTCGGTTACGGTATCCACTTGATCGCGGTGCAGAGCGCCGACGGCAGCCTCGTGGTGGGCGATTCGCACGAATACGGCGCCGCACCGCTGCCGTTCGCGACGCAGGAGATCGATGCGCAGATCCTGCGCTTGCTGCATGAGACGCTCGATGTGCCGGAACTGGATGTCATCGAACGCTGGACCGGCAGCTATCCGTCGGCGGCCGATGCGGATTGCGTGATCGAAGCGCCGGACGGCGGCACACGCGTGGTCGTCGTGACGAGCGGCGCCGGGATGAGCACGGGTTTCGGGATCGCGCAGGACGTGTTTGCCGCGTGGTGATGGCGCGGACACGCGCGTCGTGCAGGCGCCGGGGTCGCGGGATTGACATGGTTCGCGCGGCAGATGATCGACGGGGCCGCTCGTGACGGGGCGGCTGCACGAGATCCTGCGTTGGCCTGGCTGCGACGGGCATCACGTGCCGATACGGCGAGGTTCGCACCGGGCCGGATGATCGCCGCGCAGCGCGACGAGCGCGCGCCGATGGCGCACGGGCAGAAGGTGCACCGCATGACGCCGTGAGCTGCCGCGCGGCGCGAGCCAGGCTCCCGGGCACGCAAGCTGCTCGTTCATCCGCGGCGCCCGCATACGGGACCGAACCCCGCGCCATGGCGCGCGGCGGCCCCGCGCGTGCGCCGAGATCGATATTTGTCCCGGGAGGCGCCATGCGTGAAGCGAACCATCCATCCCGCGTCCGGTCGGGCGCGCACGACCGAACCCCGGCCGATCCCCGGGCGGTCACGGTCCGGCATCCCGTCACGCGTGCGTTCGAACGGTTCGCGTCGCACGTGACCGTGTGGGCCGGTTCGCCGATCGCATTCGGCAGTGCCGTGGCCGTCACGCTGCTGTGGCTCGTCACGGGGCCGGTTTTCCACTATTCGGACGCCTGGCAGCTCGTCATCAATACCGGGACGACGATCATCACGTTCCTGATGGTGTTCCTGCTGCAGCGCAACCAGAACCGCGACAGCGTCGCGATGCACCTGAAGCTCGACGAACTCGTCGCCGTCACCCACGCGGCAAGCGACCGGCTGATCGGGATCGAGGACGCGTCGGAGGAAGAACTGCGCGCGATGGCCCAGACCTACCTCGACCTGGCGAAGCGGGTGGCCGCCCGGGAGGACAAACAGGGTGCCGATCGCGATCGCAAGCCGGCCGGTCATTCGCCGGAATCCTGACGGATGGCAGTGCGACTGCGGCACGACCGGCACGAGATCCGCGGACGATTTTTCAAGCGCTTGTCATTTCTGTCCCGGCGTCGCGGCGTCGCGGCATGAACGGGTGGCCGGGCGTCACACGCGTCGACGCGCCCGACAAGCCGGGCATGCGGAGCGGGCGGAACCTTGCGGTGTTGGTGACGGCGCTGTCGCGCATTCCGCCCGAGCAGTTCGGCAAGGCCGTGTTCGCACCGGGGCACGCTTGGCACAGCTTTTCGGCGTTTGCCGGCAGTTCCGCCTGCATGGCGCAGGCCGCCAATTCGACGAACCGACGCAGCGCGCGTTGAGCCGGGTACGGAAATCGCTCCGATCTTCAAGTGAACGCTGCACGACGCATGTCCGTCGTCCACATCGCCGGTGCGGAGAATCGCGTGCACCGTTGAAAGCGAGCAGCTAGGAAGCACACGTTGATGCAGTACGGTCCGCGGCCGCCGGCAGCGTATTTGCCTGGTGCCCAGAGAACCGTCGTCGGCATGCTTCGGGTCAAGCGCTTGTCTCGGCCAGGCAGCCGGATGTCAATGGGCAGCGAACGCACTTCCAGGCGACATGGTTTCCGGTGTTTCAGGAGAGGCGCTTCATTCAGCGATGTCGCGATCCATTGTCAAGGGGCAACGCCATGCACGTATTCGCGAACTTGAGTCCATTGGTCTCGCTGATCGCTGGAATTCTGATTCTGGTGGTACCGCGCCTGCTGAATTACATCGTTGCGATCTACCTGATCGTCATAGGATTGCTCGGACTGTTCGGCGGACATTTCCATTGACGATTCGCCTGGGGCGGCCCCGTGCACGACAGGACAGGGCGACCCACTTGAACGTGCGGGAACGCACGATACGTCTCGACGGGCGGGGATGAGGAAAGACGGCGGCCATACGGTCTTCGGCAATGAACTCGGGTGCGTCGGCATCTAGATGTGTTCGACCTGAACCTCGACCGAATCCCTGGACACGGACAATCGCGTGCGGCCAAGCAGGGCATCCGCGGGCGCGGTTCCGTCCGGGTTCAACGGCTTCACTTTGTTGAACGTGACGGAAAAGCGTTCCGGCGTGACGGTGGCCGACGCATAACCCTGCGCGTCGTGGTCGGCGTGGCACAGATCGGGGTTGTTCGCCATCAGGAAGCTGTCCAGTCTGGCTGGGGTGGCCACCATCGACGCGAGCGGCGTCCCTTTCCATGCGGCTTTCAGGTACGAATAGAAGGACGCGCTGCTGATGCCGGCACAGACGAAGTCGACGATCGCCGGTACCCCCGTCGCGGGATCGGGATCGTCCCGCACGACGCCGCACTGAAAGGCATGCAGATCCCCGGTGATCGCGACGACGTTATGGATCCCGTGTTCCCTCAAGTAAGCGAGCAGTTCGTGCTTGTGCGCGGGATAGCCGTCCCAGGCGTCGCAATCGGCCACGAGGCGGGCCGCCGGTGTCTTGGGTGCGCCAGGCATCAGGGACGTGTCAGGAATTTCGTGTGCTGAGGTCGGTTAAAGAATCTCAGCTGATGGCGGCGGTGAATCGCTCGCCGAACAGAATGGCGAACTGATTGACTGCTTGTCGCCAGGTGATAGGCGGCATCT
>NZ_JAAGPP010000266.1:0-5876 GCF_017104975.1 Burkholderia sp. Ac-20344 | reverse complement strand
CGGCGGCGCGGCGCTCGCGGGCTTCGGCGGCGCGGGCTCGCGCGACGGCTTCAGCACCGGCGCGCGCCGGCAGGCGTCGCCGTACACGCTTGCGCAGACCGTGCGCGCGTGGTCGCCGTTCCTGATCCTGACGGCCGTCGTCACCGTATGGAGCATCGCGCCGTTCAAGGCGCTGTTCGCCGCGCACGGCGCGCTCGCGTCGACCGTGCTGAAGTTCCATGTGGCGGGGCTCGACCAGCTCGTCGTGAAGACCGCGCCGATCGCCGCGACGCCGAAGGCGCTCGACGCCGTGCTGAAGATCGATCTCGTGTCGGCGGTGGGCAGCGCGATCCTCGTGACCGCGCTGATCTCGATGGCACTGCTGCGGATGAAACCGCGCGACGCGCTCGTCACGTTCGGCGAGACGCTGAAGGAGCTGACGCGCCCGATCCTGTCGATCGGCCTCGTGCTTGCGTTCGCGTTCGTCGCGAACTATTCGGGGATGTCGTCGACGCTCGCGCTGATGCTGGCCGCGACCGGCGCCGCGTTCCCGTTCTTCTCGCCGTTCCTCGGCTGGCTCGGCGTGTTCCTGACGGGTTCGGACACGTCGTCGAATGCGCTGTTCTGCTCGCTGCAGCAGGCCACGGCTCATCAGCTCGGCGTACCCGAGACGCTCGCGGTGGCCGCGAACACGACGGGCGGCGTGACCGCGAAGATGATCTCGCCGCAGTCGATCGCGGTCGCCTGCGCGGCGACGGGCCTCGTCGGCAAGGAGTCGGAGCTGTTCCGCTTCACGGTGCGGCACAGCCTGCTGTTCGCGGTGATCGTCGGGTTGATCACGCTCGCGCAGGCGTACGTGCTGCCGGGCATGGTGCCGTAAGCGGCCCACGCCAGAAAAACAAAACCCCACGCCCGGAAGAGCGTGGGGTTTTTCATGTCGCCGGTCGATCGCCCGCGTCGGCAGGCGACCGGTTGCGCGATCAGCTGCCCTTCGCGATGCGATCCTCGATGTGCTGCGCGCGGCTCGCCGACGACGGGTGCGAATCCATCATCGAGCTCTTGCCGCCGTCCAGCTTCGCGAGCTTCTGGAACGACGTGACCAGACCCTTCTGGTTCATGCCCTTCTGCTTGAGCAGGTCGAACGAGTAGTCGTCGGCCGCGCTTTCTTGCGTCTGCGAGAACTGCGCGTTGATGAACTTCTCGGTGATGTCGCCGAGCTGCGAGCTCGTCAGTGCCGCCACGCCCGGCGATGCCGCGCCGGCCGCGGTGCGCGCCGCGCTGACCGCGTAGGCCGTCTGCATCGCCTTCTTCGAGTGACCCAGTGCGACGTGGCCCATTTCATGGCCGATCACGCCGCGCAGTTCATCGTCGTTCATCATGTCCATCAGGCCGCTGTACACGCGCACGCAGCCGTTGCCCATCGCCCACGCGTTGACGTCCTTGGTCATGTAGACCTTGTAGTTGATTTTCTGGCCGTTCAGCGACATGTCGCCGAAGCCCTTCATCACCTTCGTCAGGCGCTTCGAGTACGCGCTGTTCGCCGGCGCGACCTTCGATTCGGCATCGCTCGACTTGCACGAGTCGTTCGACAGTGCGGCAATGTCGGCATCCGACAGCGTCGCTGCCTTGTACAGGCTGGTCCCCGCCGACGTCAGGCTGTTCGCGTCAAGGCTCTGTACCCCGCCGCACGCGCTCAACAGACACGCCACGCCACACGCTGCCACCGCTTTCTTGAGTTGCATCCCGGAATCCCTCGATAGTTGTATTTGGGAGCGGCGATTTTGCATAATCCGGCAGAAAATTACCAGATGTTTACATCAGATGACACGCTCATTACTCAGCAGATTGGGATGAAGCGGTGCGCCGGCGCGGGATTGACGATGAAAAACGGAGCAATCGCCGCGGCCGGGCGACGATCGGCATGGAAAACGGCCCCGCTCAGGCCGCCTGGTTGTGGCGTCGCGTCAGCCGCCGCGCGACCAGCATCGGCAGTCGAACCGCGAAGCCGGTGAAAAGCCGCAGGTGCATCCACGCGAGCAGCGCGTTGTCGCGGCCGTAATGGAAGTGCGAGACGCCGCCCTCGTGCCGGTCGAAATAGCGCACCGGCGCATCGAGGCGGATCGGACGCACGCCGGCCCAGCACAGCCGCACGGCCGCCTCGGGATCGAAGTCGAAGCCGCGCATCCACGGCTGGCGGCGCATGATCGCGGCAAGCGGCGCGACCGGATACACGCGAAACCCGTACAGCGAATCGCCGATCCCGGCCCACAGCGTCTCGAGGTCGGCCCAGGCGTTCGACAGCCGGCGGCCCTGCACACGCAACTGGGGCGCGCTCGCGTCGAACTTCGGCACGCCCAGCACCATCGCGCCGGGCGCGGCCTGCGACGCGGCCATGAACGCGGGAATCAGGTCGGCCGGATGCTGGCCGTCGGAATCCATCGTCAACACATGCGTGAAGCCGCTCGCGGCCGCCGCGTCGAGCCCGGCGAGCACCGCGGCGCCCTTGCCGCGGTTCTCCGGCAGCACGATCACGCGCAACCCCGGGTCGCGCTCGGCCATCGCCTGCAGCCGTTCGGCGCTGCCGTCGGTGCTGCCGTCGACCACGACCCACACCGGATTCCACTGCGCGCGGGCATTGCGCACGGTCGTGTCGACCTTGGCGCCCGGGTTGTAGCTCGGAATCAGGACGAGATGGGTGGACGAGGCGTGCAGCTTGGACATGGGAACGGCCGATTGCGAAGACGGGGATCCTGACAAAAGTTTATGACTTGCCGGCGACCGTCGGCAGGCTTCTTCGACGCCGCCCGTGTGCGGGGCCGGCTGCGGGATCGTGAGGTTCTCGCGCTTCATGACAGCCACGCCTCCTCATGCCCCGCGCTGGCCTCGATCTCGATCAGCAGGTCGTCGCGGCACACGTCCGCATGGACGACGAGCGGCCGCACGCCGGGGCCGGCCGCATCGCGCAGCACATGCTCGATCGCGGCCAGCGCCGCGGCATCGCCGGCGTCGCGCACGTAGACGCGATAGCTCAGGTCGGCGAGCGAGAACGGGCCGTGCCCCTGGCGCGCGGCCTGCTCGAGCACGGCCGCGAGGTTCGCGACCGTCTCGCGCGTCTGCGCGACGACGTCGCCGTGATGCACGGTGCGGTGCCCGACGATGCTCGCGGTGCCCGACACGAACAGCACCGGCGCGGCATCGCCTTGCGCCCATGCGGCTGCGCGCGCGAACGTCGGCGCACGCGGGCCGTACTGCGCCGGATAGTGATACGCGCTGACCTGGCGCGGGTTCTCGACCGGATCGGCCGGCGTGCGGCTCGCGAGGAAATGGATCGCGAGCGGCGCGGCCGGCGATGCGTCACCGGCGACCGGCACGACCGAACCGAGCGCGCATGCGGCCGGCACGCCGCCCGTCAGCGCGCGGCGGCACGCGTCGAACGCATGCTGACGGCCGATATTGAACTGACGATAGCGCTCGATCCCGAACTGCACCGCATTGATCGCCGGCACCGTATTCCAGATGCGCAGCGGATGCGGCATGCCGAGCGAATCGAGCACGTCGAACAGCGCGCGGTACGCATCGTGCGTCGCGCGTTCGAGCGGCGTGCCGCCGTCGTGCGTTTCGTGCGTTTCGTGCGTTTCGTGCGTTTCGTGCGTTTCGTCCGTTTCGTGCGTGTCGCTCGTCTCGTGCACGACGATGCTGCCGAACACGAGACCCGCCGTTTCGCTGTAGCGATAGTGCAGCGCACCGCGCCGTTCGCTGCGCAGGTCGCGCGCATGGCATTGCCAGATTTCGCAGACGGCATCGTCCGGCGCGAAGCCGGCGCCGAGCAATGCCATCGGCACCGGCGCGACCGGCAGGTCGGGCACGACATCGGCCAGCATCCGTGCCGCCGCGTCCGCGTGCGATCCGGTTCCGGAATCGCGCTGCGAGCCGCCCGCGCCGATGCACACCGCACCCAATGCGCCAGGCAACACGTGGTCGAATCCGTCGCCACGACTGCGCACGTCGTGCAGCAACGCGGCGAGTCGCGCATGGCTCATCCGGACGAGCCGCAATGCGCGGCCGCCGTCGTGCGCGAGGGGCATGCCCGATCGCGATGCGGCCGGCCCGGCCGTCGCCGGCCCGCGCGCGACCGGCGCGGCGGTGGACGACAGGGAACACGGGCGCCGTTCGGCGTCGACTGGATGCACGGACAATTCGATTTCCTCACTATGCGGCGCAGGCCGCGCAACATCGCGGCCTGCGCCGCGCCGCGTTGCGTTACGTCACGCCGACGCTGCGCGCTTCGTCATGCGAGCCCGCCATTGACGGACAGCACCTGCCCCGTCACATAGGCTGCGGCGTCGGACACCAGGTACGCGACCATCGCCGCGACTTCGTCGGGCCGGCCCGCGCGCTGCGCGGGCACGAGCTGCTTGATGCGTTCGGCGGGAAACGCGTGCTCGGCCATCGGCGATTCGATGATGCCGGGTGCGACCGCGTTCACGGTGATGCCGCGCGACGCGAGCTCCAGCGACAGCGACTTCGTCGCGCCGATCAGCCCCGCCTTCGCGGCCGCGTAATTGACCTGCCCGCGATTGCCGGTCACGCCGGCCACCGACGCGATGTTGACGATCCGGCCGCGCCGCGTGCGGATCATCGGCAACAGCAGCGGCTGCGTGACGTTGAAAAAGCCGTTGAGCGTCACGTCGATCACGCTGTGCCACTGCCGGCGAGCCATGCCGGCCATCGGCGCATCGTCGTGAATGCCCGCGTTGTTGACGAGGATCTGCACCGGCGCATCGTCGATGAACGGCTTCAGCGCGGCGAGCGTCGCATCGGCGTCGGTCACGTCGAACGCGATCGCGTGCGCGGTGCCGCCGGCCGCGACGATCTGCTGCGCGACCGCCTCCGCCTGCGCGAGATGGCGGTTCGCATGCACCCACACTTCATGGCCGGCCTGCGCGAGCGCCGTGCAGATTGCCTGCCCGAGTGCGCCGCTGCCGCCCGTCACGAGCGCCCGCATCGAATTGCTCCGTTCATCGCGTTTCCCCTCGATCGACGCGGCCGCGTATCGTCTGCCGATCGCTGCCGCGTGCCGTCATCATCTGCGCGCCGCGCCCGAGCGCGACGCGGTCACTTCGTGCGGTGCGCGGCGACGTATGCAGCCAATGCACCGAGCGTCGCAAAGATCTTCTGGTTGTCCGGATTGTCCGAACGCAGCTCGAAGCCGTATTTCTTCGAGATCAGCAGTGCGATTTCCAGGATGTCGATGGAGTCGAGCCCGAAACCCTCGCCATACAGCGGGGTCTCGGCCGTCACTGTTTCGAGCGGGACGTCTTCGAGATTCAGTTCGCCGATGATCAGCGTGGCGAGCTCTTGTTCCAGTGCGTTCATCATGCGTGCGGGCAGGCGGCCCGTGGCAGCGGAAGGCGCCCGGAAACGGCAATTGCCATGCACGCCCGGCGCGTGCAAATCTCCGTCCCTCCGGCGTCTGCCGGCTTCCCCGCCTGCGTTATTTGGGGATCGTTTGTAAAAGTTACGCGGATTCTAGACGAACGGGTATCGGGCCGTATACCGCCAATGGTTACAGACTGGCGAGCCGGCGCCGCGGCCCGTTTCGGGACCCGAATGCACGAGACGCTTGAGCCGCTTCGGATGGAAATGGACCGACCCCGCGAAACCGTTCGTCCGGTGCCATACAATCGGTTACAAAACCCGTTCGCGCCCGCCCCGAACACGCGGTGCCGCGGCCCTAAAATGAGCGTGCCCGACCACCGGTCCGGACCCGCGTCCCGGCCGCCATTCATATGATGTTTGACGGCCCGACCACCGCGTCCGGCCACGATCTTCCCGATGTCGCCAGTCATGCCGCGCCCGTCCTTCCGCTCCGTTCCGGTTCGCCCGCCCTTCCGCTA
>NZ_JAAGPP010000265.1:0-234 GCF_017104975.1 Burkholderia sp. Ac-20344 | reverse complement strand
AAAAAAAAAAAAAAAATATAATTAGTACTGCATTCGCTGGCTGATCTGATTCCGCGCTCAGTACTGCTGCCCTTCTTCCTTCTAACTATATACTGTTGCGGTTTTATCTGAACCCTGTCCGCGATCGTCGTCCTGACGCACTGACACACGACGTCCACCTCTCTGTGCGCATGTCACTTGTCGCTTGACGCACGCAGTCATGTCACGTCGACTACAGGTTAGCTATCGCTCATT
>NZ_JAAGPP010000264.1:0-6256 GCF_017104975.1 Burkholderia sp. Ac-20344 | reverse complement strand
CCGCGCTGTGCTTCGAGCTGCGTCGCGCCGACGCCGCATGGCGCTGTCATGGCGCCCTGCTGTTCGATGCGCCGGACGCACTCGCGGTGTTCTTCGCGACGCCGGCCGCCGCGCGGCCCGATACGCGCGCCGCCTATGCGAGCCTGCCGGTGCCGCTGGTATTCGAGATCGGCCGGACCGAGCTGACGACGGCCGAGCTGGCCGACGTCGTCGGCGGCGACATCATCGCGATCGAGCGCTGGCAAGCCCACGAGCAGAACCTGCTGTGCGTCGCGCGGGTGCCGGCCGCGCCGGCGTGGGAGATCACCGGACGGCCGTCGGGCAACCGGCTGACCGTCGAACGAATCAGGGAGATGCCTTTGGAACCGACCCGCACCGACATCGCATCCGCGACGACGCACGACGCGCCGCCTGCCGATGCACCGCGCCCGCTCGACGGCCTCGCGGTCGACCTGCGCTTCGAGCTGCCGCCCACGTCGATGCCGCTCGGCGAGCTGAGCGCGCTGCAGCCCGGCGCCGTGATCGAACTGCAGCAAGGGATCAACCAGAGCGTGATCCATCTGGTCGCGAACGGGATGCTGATCGGCACCGGGCACCTGATCGCGGTCGGCCAGAAGCTCGGCGTGCGGGTCGTCACGCTGACCCAACCCGCGCCGCGCGAGCGCTGAACGATGGGCAGCCTGCCGAATCCGGTCGCACTGATCGCGGTAATCGCCGCGCTCGGCATTGCGCCGTTCGCGGCGCTGATGGTCACGAGCTACACGAAGCTCGTGGTCGTGCTCGGCCTGCTGCGCTCCGCGCTCGGGATCCAGCAGGTGCCGCCGAACCTCGTCCTGAACGGCATCGCGCTGATCCTGTCGCTGTTCATCATGGCGCCCGTCGGCATGTCGATCCGCGACGCGCTGCAGGCGCGCCACTTCGATGCGTCGGGGCAGTTGTCGACCGCCGATATCGGCGCGCTCGCCGATGCCGCGCTGCCGCCGATCAAGGATTTCCTCGTATCGCACACGCGGCAGCGCGATCGCGAATTCTTCGTGCGCACCGCGACCTCGGTCTGGCCGAAGAATCGCGCGGACGGCATCAAGGACGACGACCTGCTCGTGCTGGTGCCGAGCTTCACGCTCGCCGAGCTGACGAAGGCGTTCCAGATCGGTTTCGTGATCTATATCGTGTTCATCGTGGTCGACCTGCTGGTCGCGAACATCCTGCTCGCGCTCGGCATGCAGATGATCTCGCCGACGACGATCTCGGTGCCGTTCAAGCTGCTGCTGTTCGTCGCGCTCGACGGCTGGTCGCTGCTCGTGCACGGGCTCGTGCTGTCATATCGCGTGGCGGGGGCGGGATGAACGCGCGCGGCCGGCGCTCCGCCATTGCGAGCTTGTGCGCGCTGATCGCGACGCTCGCACTGGCGCTCGCCTGTGCCGGCATGCCGCCGCGCAGCGCACACGCGGCCGGCAGCGCCGCAGGCTTCGCGCAGCTCGCGCGCGCCTGCGCGCCGAACGTCGATCCCGACACGCTCGCCGCGCTGGTCCGCACCGAGTCCGGTTTCAATCCGTATGCGATCGGCGTGGTCGGCGGCCATCTGGCGCGCCAGCCCGCATCGCTCGACGAAGCGCGCGCGACGACGAGCGAGCTGGCCGCGCGCGGCTTCAGCTACAGCGTCGGCCTCGCGCAGGTGAACGAGCGCAATTTCGCGAAATACGGCCTCGACGACACGACGATGTTCGAACCGTGCCGCAACCTGCGGGCGGGCGGCGCGATCCTGACCGAATGCTTCGCACGTTCATCGAACACCGGCCGTCCCGCGCAGGCCGCGTTGCGCGCGGCGCTGTCGTGCTACTACAGCGGCAACTTCACGACCGGCTTCTCGAGCGGCTACGTGAGCCGCGTCGTCGCCAGCGCACAACGCAACGCGCGCGAAGGCGGCGTCGGACCGATTCCCGTCGTCAGCGACACGCCGCCGCCCGCGCGCCAGCGGCGCATGGACGCGGCCGCCACCACCCCGCCCGAACGCGCGCGCCGGCTGCCCTCGTCCGCCGCGTCGGCCGATCCGCCGTCGTGCCATGCACGACGGGTCGTGATGATGTGCCGCGGGCTGCCGGCGAGCCAGGCGAAGCAGCTGTGCGTGCGCTGTCTCGACCAGTGACCGAATGATCGCGCGCGGCGCCGCAGGCCCGCGTTCGTGCCGTTTTCAGGGGTCCGAACGACGCGGCGCGACGGCACCGCAGCGCCCCGTGCCCGTCTCGTAGCCCACGCCGCGCCCGTACGCCGGCCGCCTCGCCCCGCTACGAAACAGCGGTGTCTGCGCCGCAATGCGCGTCCGTACACTCGAACGATCGCGTCGCGACGTGCAGGGCGTCGTGCGTGCCGCGCATCGCGCGGTTCAACGGAGACGAGCATGCTGTTGATCGACGGATTGGGACTGGGTGTCAACTGGCAGCGCTTCCTGTCGGAAACGCTGAATCCGGTCGTCGCGCCGCCGCCCCCGCCTCCCCCGCCGCCGAAGAAGGACGATCCGGCAGCGGGGCCGGCGAACCCCACCGCCGCACCGCCGATTCCCGTCAGCGCGTCGCTCGCCACCGATCCGTCGAAGCCGACCAACGCGGAGATTGCGTCCGCGACGTCGCTGATCCAGAGCATGGCTGCGCACTATACGGCGCCGCCGCCCGACATCACCGTCGAGAACGACAAGACGCGCGCGGTGCAGAAGGCGATCCAGGACGCGCAGACGAAGTACGACAACGCGTCGCAGACGCTGCAGGGCGCCCAGAACGTCCTGCACCTGGTCAATCGCGACCCCGAGTCGACGGCCGACGACCGCAAGACCGCGCAGGCCGACTACGCGAAAGCGCGCACGTCGGCCGACACCGCGCAGCGCGAGCTGAACGTGACGACCGACGCCGGCTACATGATCCTGTACGGCGAACAGGCGAACGCCGACATGCCGGCCGGGATGAAGATCGACGATTCCGGCAAGGTGACGGACCCGGGCGACGCGCAACATGCGGCCGACCAGCAGTTCAAGACGCTGCTGGCGGCATTCCCCGATCACGCGAACGATCCGAACTGGGCGCCGCAGGCAAGCGACTGCAAGAATCCGCTGCAGATCCGGCTCTACGACGATTGGCAGACCGCGAGCGCGAAGGCGGCCGTCGGCGCGTCGAAGTACTACGCGGACGTCGCGAATTCGAACCTCGCGTATACGCAGTTCCAGTCCTATCTCGCCGATCCGGACTACAAGGCCGCGCTCGATGCGGGCGTCGGCCGCCTGAACGACGCGCTGCAGCCGCTGGAGCTGCAGGTCACGATGCCCGATGCGCCCGCTTCGCAGGACGACGCACAGCAGGCCGTCACGTCGGCCGCGAAGGATGCGACCTATGCGAATGCCGCGTACGGCGCGGCCAACGACAGCCTGACGCTCACGAACGCCCAGCAGCAATACGATTCGGCCAGCGGCAAGGAGGGGCCGACGGTGATCGTCCCGAATGCGGTGTCGAACGCGAAGACCGCGCTCGCCCGTGCGCAGACGGCCGCGAACACGAGCGGCGGCTATCTGCAGATGCTGTCGGCGCAGCGTCAGGTCGACACGCTGCAGGCCGACTATACGAAGAAGCAGGACGCATCCACCGCGTGGCACAAGGACAATCCGCACGCGATGATCAAGGATCCGCAGGTCGATCTCGACCTCGGCGACGCGTATGCGAAGCTCGACCAGGCAAAGCAGCAGGCGAGCATCGCGCACGATGGCTTCGTCGCCGCGTACGGCGCGACGCTCGCGCAGCAGTACGACGATCAGGCATCGCAGATCAAGGCGCGGGTCGATGCGCAATCGCCGTTGACGAAGCCCACGCTCCAGCCGTCGCTGCTGACGCCGTCGCTGTCGACGGCGAGCGGCCTGCCGCCCCTGCCCGCGTCGTCGCTGTCGACGGCAGCGTCCGCCGCCCCCACCGGCACGCCGACGCTGCCGAGTGCGTCGCCGCTGCTAGCGCCGACGTTGTCGACCGCGAACGGCGCGTCGTCGCTGCCTGCATCGCCGCTGCTCGACAGCCCGTTCCTGCTGCCGCAGTCCGCGCATCCGTCGGCCGCGCCGACCGGCCCGACGATGCTCGACGTGAAGCGCATGCAGGTGGCCGCGGGCGCGATCCGCGCGGCCGACAGCCGGTTGTCGGATTCGGTCAACGCGCGCGCGACCCAGGCCGCGCTGTCGCAGGCGCGTATCCAGCAGACGCAGGCGAAGAGCACGCTCGCGTCGGTGCAGCAGCAGTACGACGACTGGGCGGCCGCGAATCCGCCGCCCGTGCGCTTCCGCACGGTCGCGGGCGACGACATGATCCCGGCGCCGTCGACGCCGCGCCCGAACCTGTACCAGGGTCAGCTGGACAAGGCGAAGGCGGCCGTCACGCAGGCGGACAACGCGGTGCAGCGCCTGCAGTTGCTGGGCGAGACGTCGCACCAGCAGGTGCTGATGGACCAGTTCGACGCGGGGCTCGACGAGCGGCTGCGTTACGCGGCGCCCGACTCCGACGCCGGGAACGACTACCGGAAGGCGCTGCACGACTTCTACGAGGCCCATCGCGGCGAGCTGTCGAACTCGCTGCTCGACGCGGCGAGCGCGAGCACGAACAACGGCGGCACGATCGCGTTCGGCAAGCTGACCGACAACGCGCAGCGCAACCTGATCGGCGTCGCGCTCGGGATGCAGCCGGACGTGCAGAACGCTGCATCGTCGAGCGATGGTTCGGATCCCGTATCACCCACGAGCGACGACGTTGCGCGCTTCACCGACAAAGACAAGCTGAAGACGATCAACACCGTGCGCGACACGCTGCTGTCGGCCGGCGGCGGCGCGAACACGCAGGTCAGCGTGCTGCCGATGGTGTATGCGGCGAAGGACGCCGGCATGACCACGAGCGCGATCTTCAAGGTCACCGGCAAGGACGGCACGCAATACGTCGACGAGACGGGCAGCACCTACAACGACATCAACGACTACATCGACAACAACGAGCTGTCGAAGGACGGGACCGTCGATATCGCGACCGGCCACAATGCGGACGGCACGCTGCAACTCGTGTCGAGGGCCGCGCATCATGAAAGCGGCTTCGACAGTTTCCTCAATACGCTGACCAGCACCGGCCTGAACATCGGCATGATGGTCGGCGGGATGGCACTCGAAGGTCTCGGCACGCTGCTCGACGGCACCGGCATCGGCGCGATCGTCGGCGTGCCGCTGAACATCCTCGGCGCGGGGATGATGTACACGGCGATCGGCGCGACGATGACGAGCGCCGGGCTCGACCTGGCAAACCGCGCGGAGCACGGGCGCAGCCTCAACCCGTTTACCGACGCGGGCGCGCGGGCGGACTTCATCAATCTCGTGCCGATGGGCGCGGCAGGCGCCGCGAAGCTCGCCGGCAGCAAGCTGTTCACGCGCGCGGTGACCGCGCTCACGCGCACGCCGAAAGTCGCGTCGGTGCTGGCCACGGGCGCGCGGACCACCGCGGTCGTGACGGGCGTGGGCGGCGCGGTCGAGGCGTTCGGCGAAGCCGGCTACGACTATTTCGTCACCGGCGACAAGAAGGCGGCCGGCGAGGAACTCAAGTCCGGGCTCACCAACGTCGCGCTGATGGCCGCGGGCGGCCTCAAGGAGCGCGCGGTGACGTCGGTGCGCACGCGCACCGGCCGGCCGGTGCCGATCCGCGGGACCGACGGCAAGACCGTCACCGTCGACAGCCAGACGATCGGCCGGATTCTCAACGGCGGCGACGCGTCGTCGCTCGCGGCCGGCCGCACCCGCGTGACCCTCGACGGCGAAGCCGTCAAGGTGTCTCCGGACGGCACGCTGCGCGTGGGCGACAAGGTGCTGACCTACGACAACAAACCGATTCGCGTGCTCGACCGGGCATCGGCCAGGCGCTTGCCGCCCGGTGAATCGGTGGTGCTCGGCGAGGACGGCACGCTGTCCGTCGTGTCGGCGTCGCCGAAGAACTGGACCAACGGCACGCGCGCCGACGACGTGACCGGCACCGGCGAGCGCATGTCGTTCGGCCCCGAAGGCGAGATGAGCGTGACGCCGAAGATCGTCGCGAAAGCCCCGCTCGACATCCTGCAGCATGTCCTCGACCAGGCCAGCGACGCGTACCGGCAGACAGCCGCCGGCACGCAGGCGCCGCGCCGCCTCGCGCAAACGGCGGCCGAAGGCGAGACCGCGAGCGCGGCCGCCGACGCACGGAGCACGCGACGCACCAGCGAGGCG
>NZ_JAAGPP010000263.1:0-6215 GCF_017104975.1 Burkholderia sp. Ac-20344 | reverse complement strand
GCCGCGTGGATCGCGGCGGTCGTGCCGCCGGTCGCCGTCGCGGCATGGCTTGCGGCCGTGCTGCCGTGGCCGCTCGCGGCCGCGCTGCACATCGCACTGCTGTGGTTCGCGCTCGGCGCAAAAAGCCTCGCCGACCATGTCGCGCCGATCGCCGCGGCACTGCTGCAGCGTGACCTCGGCGCCGCCCGCATGCTGACCGCGCGCATCGTGTCGCGCGACACGAGCGACGCGGACGAAGGCGCGCTGTCGCGCGCGGCCGTCGAGTCTGCACTCGAGAACGGCAACGACGCGATCTTCGGCGCGCTGTTCTGGTTCGTCGTCGCAGGCGGCCCCGGCGCGCTGCTGTTCCGGCTCGCGAACACGCTCGACGCGATGTGGGGCTACCGCACGCCGCGCTTCCTGACCTTCGGCTGGGCCGCCGCGCGCCTCGACGACGCGCTCAACTGGATTCCCGCGCGCCTCACGGCCGCGAGCTACGCGCTGCTCGGCGACACGGCCGCCGCCTGGCGCTGCTGGCGCACGCAGGCGCGCCACTGGGACAGTCCGAACGCCGGCCCGGTGATGGCCGCCGGCGCCGGCAGCCTGAACGTGCAGCTCGGCGGCCCGGCCGTCTATCACGGCGAGATCGAGGATCGTCCGGCGCTCGGCACCGGCGCAACGGCGACCGCCGTCCACATCGTCGCCGCGCTGTCGCTCGTCACGCGCACGCTTGCCCTGTGGCTCGCGCTGCTGGTCGCGAGCGGCGCACTCGTCATGGCCACCCATCATGTCTGACACCCGCATCGCGCACGGCGGCAACCTGCATGAAGCCGCACGCCGCCACGGCATTCCGTACGACACGTGGCTCGACCTGTCGACCGGCATCAATCCGGTCGGCTATCCGGTACCGCCCGTCCCGGCCGACGCATGGCGCCGGCTGCCCGACGACGGCGACGGCCTCGTGGCCTGCGCCGCGCAGTACTACCACGCACCCGATCCATCGCATGTGCTTCCGGTTGCCGGCAGCCAGGCTGCAATCCGCGCATTGCCCGCGTTGCTGCCGGCCGGCGACGCCGGCGTTGCGACGCTCGCATACGGCGAATACGCGCCTGGCTTCGCGCGCCACGGCCATCGCGTCGTCGCGCTCGATATCGGCACGGATACGCTGCCTGCAACGCTGCGCCACGTCATCGTCGGGAATCCGAACAATCCAACCGCCGAGTTCGTACCGGCCGAGCGCCTGCTCGGCTGGCATGCGCAGCTGGCGGCGCGCGGCGGCACGCTGCTCGTCGACGAGGCGTTCGCCGATACGGGCGCGACGCAGTCGCTCGCGCCGCACGTCGATCGCCCGGGGCTCGTCGTGCTGCGTTCGGTCGGCAAGTTCTTCGGGCTCGCCGGCATCCGCGCAGGCTTCGTGCTCGCGTGCCCCGACCAGATCGTCGCGCTGCGCGACATGCTCGGCGCATGGACGGTCGGTGGCCCCGCGCGCCACGCGGTCGCCGCGGCGTTCGCCGATCGCGCATGGCAGGCCGCCGCCCGCGAACGACTCGCGGCCGACGGCGCGCGGCTGTCCGCACTGCTGCGCGCGCACGACTTCACGGTTCGCGCGACGCCGCTCTTCAGCTGGACCGACGACCCGAGCGCCGCGGCGCTGCATGCGGCACTCGCGGCACGCGGGGTCTGGACGCGGTACTTCCCGGCACCGTCGAGCGTACGCGTCGGCCTGCCGGGCAGCGAGGCGGAATGGCAGCGCCTCGGCGACGCGCTCGCACACTGTGTGCCGCTGCTGCAACAGGAATCCGCATGAGTCTTCGCATGCTCCGCCGTCTGACGCCGGTTGCGATGCTGACCGCACTCGTTCAAGCACCGCTCGCCCACGCCGATGTCACGACGCGCGACGACGCCGGCAATACCGTCACGCTGCCTGCGCCCGCGCAACGCGTGATCAGCCTTGCGCCTCATGCGACCGAGCTTGTCTACGCGGCCGGCGGCGGCACGAAGCTCGTCGGCACTGTCACATACAGCGACTATCCGCCCGCCGCACAAGCGGTACCGCGCGTCGGCGACAACAAGGCGCTCGACCTCGAGCGGATCGCCGCGCTGAAGCCCGACCTGATCGTCGTCTGGCGGCACGGCAATGCCGAACGGCAGACCGACGCGCTGCGCGCGCTGCACATCCCGCTGTTCTTCAGTGAACCGAAGCATCTCGACGACGTATCGTCGTCGCTGCGCCGGCTCGGCACGCTGCTCGGCACGCAACCGGCGGCCGATGCGGCCGCGGCCGCCTATACGCGCGACATCGCGATGCTGCGTGCACGTTATGCCGCGCGGGCGCCCGTCGCGATGTTCTTCCAGGTCTGGGACCGGCCGCTGACGACGCTCAACGGCGCGCACCTGATCAACGACGTGATCGAGCTGTGTGGCGGCCGCAACGTGTTCGCATCGCTCAAGCCGCTCGCGCCGACCGTTACCGACGAGGCCGTGCTCGCGGCGAATCCGGAGGCGATCGTGACGACCCGCGCGGGTACGACGCGCTCCGACGAACCGCTGCCGAGCCTGGCGCGCTGGCGCACATGGCCCGCGCTGACGGCCGTGGCGCGCAACAACCTGTTCGCGATCGACGGCGACCTGCTGACGCGGCCATCGCCGCGGATCGCGCAAGGCGCGGCCGCGCTGTGCGAGGATCTCGATACTGCGCGTGCGAGGCGGCCGGCGCGCTGAATTCCGCGGACTTGCGCGCGCCCCTGCGCCCGATGTGTCAGTTGTCCGAGACGGATTGACCGCGCGCTGCGTCCGTCACCGGCAGACGCCAGCGCGCCTATTCGTCCCAGTGCACCACGTCCCACGTTCGCGTGGCGGCATCCGCGCGCAGCCAGACGACACCCCCTGTCGGCACCGGCCGCGACAACAGCGTATCGATCGGCATGCACAATACATGCGATGCAAACGCGCGGATCACGCCCGCATGCGTGACCACCCATTGCGGCCGGTCGAACTGCGCCACTGCATCGGCCCGTCGTGCGACCCGCGCAGCAAACCGCGCGACGCTTTCGCCGCCATGCGCGCACGTGTGCATCAGGTCGGCTGCCCACGCATCGAGCGCCGCGCGATCGATATCGTCCCAGCGCCGCATTTCCCACGCACCGAAATCCATTTCCTGCCAGTCCGCATCGCGTCGCAGCGGCACGTCGCATGCCTGCGCGAGCCGTTCGGCGACCGACGCGCAGCGCGTCAGCGGGCTCGTCCAGACCTGTTCGGGAAGCGGTGCGCTGAGTGCCGACAGATGCGCGCGCACGGCCTGCGCGCCGGCGCCGGCCGACGCGGCCAGCGGCACGTCGCTGCGTCCGTAGCAAATGCCCGGCTCGACGCCGACAGCCGGATGACGGATCAGGACGACGTCCATCCGAGCACCACGAGATAGATCGCCAGTTCGCACAGTTGCTGCGCGAAGCCGAGACAGTCGCCCGTATAACCGCCGATCCGCTTCACGAAATAGCGGGCGGCCCACGCGCGCACGAGCACGAGCGCAACGCATGCGACGACGCCCATGCGCCAGTCGGGCCAGAACAGCCAGGGCAATCCGAACAGTGCCGCGACACTCGCCACGCGTGCGCCCATCCGTTGCGCGACCGGCTTCGCCTTGCCTTCGGGCCGCACGTAGTCGAGCGTCATCAGCAAGCTCACGGCCGCCGCGCGGCTCGCCGCGTGCGCGGCGATCATCGTCCATGCGGCACGCAACGGCAGCATGGACGCAAGCGCCTGCCATTTCAGTCCAAGCGAGATCACGAGCGCGACCGCGCCGAACGTGCCGATCCGCGAGTCGTGCATGATGCGCAGCACGTCGTCGCGCGTATAGCCACCGCCGAACGCATCGCAACTGTCGGCGAGGCCGTCTTCGTGGAATGCACCGGTCGCGAGCAGCGTCGCGGCCATCGACAGACCGACCGCGATCGACGGGGGCAGCGCGCGCAGCGCGACGAGATAGACCAAGGCGCCCCACGCGCCGACGCATGCGCCGACGAGCGGAAAATAACGCGCGGCCTGGTCGAGATCGCCGGCCGCGTAGCCGATCGCGCGCGGCACGGGCACACGCGTGAAGTAGCCGAGCGCGACGAAGAAGTAGCGCAGTTCGGCCCGCACGCCGCGCGCGCGATCAGGCGTCACGATTGTCGACGCCGGCGGATTCGAAGCTCGCCATTTCCGTGAAGAACGCGGCCGCCGCGCGCACGAGCGGCAGCGCGAGCGCCGCGCCCGTGCCTTCGCCGAGCCGCAGGTCGAGCGCGAGCAGCGGCTTCGCGCCGAAATGCTCGAGCATGCGCCGGTGCCCGGCCTCGTGCGACGTATGCGAAAACACGCAGTAGTCGCGCACGCCCGGCGCGATGCGCTCGGCGACGAGCAGCGCGGCCGTCGCGATGAAGCCGTCGACGAGGATCGTCATCCGTGCGCTCGCGGCCGCGAGATACGCGCCCGTCATCATCGCGATCTCGAAGCCGCCGAACGTCGCAAGCACGTCGAGCGGCGCAATCGCGTGCGAGTGCCTGACGAGCGCACGGCCGAGCACCGCGCGCTTGTGCGCGAGGCCCTGGTCGTCGAGGCCCGTGCCGCGCCCGACGCAGGCGTCGATCGGCACGCTGAGCAGGCGGCTCATCAGGCACGCGGCCGACGACGTGTTCGCGATCCCCATCTCGCCGAAGCCGATCACGTTCGTGCCGAGCGACGCATGCAGGCGCACGCGCGCCGCGCCGGCCGCGAGTGCCGTCATCGCCTCGTCGCGCGTCATCGCCGGTTCCGCCGCGAAGTTGCGGGTCCCGCGCGCGACCGGCAGCGACACCAGCCGGTCTGACACCGGCAGCGGCGACGCGACGCCCGCATCGACGATCTCGAGCGTGCACTGCGCGACGCCCGAGAACGCGTTGATCGCCGCACCGCCGGCGAGGAAGTTCGCGACCATCTGGGCGGTCACCGCTTGCGGATAAGGACTCACGCCCTCGGCGGCAATCCCGTGATCGCCGGCAAACACGATCATCACGGGACGCTGCACGGCCGGCCGCTCGGTGTGTTGGATCAGGCCCATCTGCAGCGCGATCGCCTCGAGCTGGCCGAGGCTGCCGGGCGGCTTGGTCTTGTGGTCGATCACGTGCTGCAGGCGCTTGCGCAGCGCGTCGTCGAGCGGCGCGATCGCGGGCGGGAAGGGAATCGGGGTCGTCATCGAAAAGCCGTGTCGTTGGCGCGGTGTGCGCCGCGCATCGGAAAAGAAAAGGTCATTGTCGCTCGGGCCACGCCGGCAGCAGCGCATCGCGGCCGTTCTCGCGGATCAGCACGAGCGGATAACCGAACGCATCGCTCGCGCGCTCGGGCGTCAGCACGTCGTGCACGGGGCCGGCCCACGCGTGGCCGCGGCCGTCGAGCAACAGCGCATGCGTCGCGAAACGCCGCGCGAGGTTCAGATCATGGCACGAGAACAGCACCGTGCGCGGGCCCGCGTCGAGCCATGCGGCCAGCGCGGTCAGGCAATCGATCTGGTGATGCAGGTCGAGATGCGCGAGCGGTTCGTCGAGCAACATCAGCGGCGCGTCCTGGCACAGCGTCGCGGCCAGCGCGACGCGCTGCCGCTCGCCACCCGACAGCGACAGCACGTCGCGCGACGCAAGCGCGGCCAGGTCGAATGTCGCCAGCGCGTCGCGCGCGGCCGCGCGGTCGCCGTCACGCTCCCAGCCCCAGCCGCCGAGATACGGAAAGCGGTTGAGCAGCACCGTGTCGAACACGGTCGCGCTGAATGCGTCGTGCAGTTGCTGCGGCATCAGCGCGCGGCGCTGCGCGAGCTGCTCGGGCGGCCATGCGGCAAGCGGCCGGCCGTCGATCTCGACCCGACCGCCGGCCGGCGGCTGCAGCCCCGCGAGGGTCGCAAGCAGCGTCGTCTTGCCCGCGCCGTTCGGCCCTGCGACGCACCAGATCTCGCCGGGACGGAACGCCCGGGTGAAACCGTCGAGCAGCGTGCGTGCGCCGGCCCTCAGCGTCAGGTCGACGGCCGCGTAGTTCATGTCGCCGGCCGTGGCGTGCAGTGCGCCCCCCGTCATCGCATCGGCCTCCTCAACAACATCCACAGGAACACCGGTATTCTCTCCAGCAACGCATGCGAGCACTCGCCGAACCATGTGGCGAGCGAATCCGCATTCACCGCCATGCTCAGCCGCGCGCGTTCATGCTGTTTGCGCGATGACCCGACCTGGAGATAG
>NZ_JAAGPP010000262.1:0-6202 GCF_017104975.1 Burkholderia sp. Ac-20344 | reverse complement strand
CGAGCGCGTGAACAGCGTCTGGCCGAACGCGGCCTCGAGCGCGGCGACGTGGCGGCCGGCCGTCGGCTGCGTGATGCCGAGCGCGCGCGCCGCGCCGGACAGCGAGCCTTCCGTCAGCACGGCGAGGAAGGTGCGGTAGCGTTCCCAGTTCAGATCGGTAGTCATGCATAAATGTATAGCCGATCCGCTATGCTCGGCAATTCCTTGATAGCCGCCGGCGCGCCAGAATGCGTGTCATCACGGTTCATTCAAGGAGAGCGGCAATGACGACCCACGCGGGCGGGACGCAACGACAGGCACTCGTGCTCGGGGCGAGCGGCGGGATTGGCGGGGAAGTCGCGCGGCAGTTGCGCGATGCGGGCTGGCAGGTGCGCGCGCTGAAGCGCGGGCTCGACGCCGAGGTCGTGGAGCGCGACGGCATCGCCTGGATGCGCGGCGACGCGATGGATCGCGATGCGGTCGCCCGGGCCGCGCGCGGCTGCAGCGTGATCGTGCATGCGGTGAATCCGCCCGGCTACCGGAACTGGGCCGGGCAGGTGCTGCCGATGATCGACAACACGATCGCGGCGGCGCAGGCGGAGCGGGCCACCGTCGTGCTGCCGGGCACGGTGTACAACTACGGCGCCGACGCGTTTCCGGTGCTGCACGAAGATGCGCCGCAGCATCCGTCGACGCGCAAGGGGGCGATCCGCGTCGAGCTGGAGCGGCGGCTGCAGGATGCGGCCGGGCGGGGCGTTCGCACGATCATCGTGCGCGCCGGCGATTTCTTCGGGCCGAAGCTCACCGGCAACAGCTGGTTTGCGGCGGGGGTCGTCAAGGCCGGGAAGCCGGTTGCGGCCATCAGCGTGCCGGGGCGGGACGGCATCGGGCATCAATGGTCGTATGTGCCGGATGCCGCGCGCACGATGGTCGAGCTGATCGAGCGGCGCGACACGCTGGAACCGTTCGCGCGCTTTCACCTCGGCGGACATTGGGACGCGGACGGCACGCAGATGACAGACGCCGTGCGCCGCGTCGCGCAGCGGCACGGGCTGCGGCCGACGGTGCGCAAGTTTCCGTGGTGGCTCGTGTGGGCCGCGGCGCCGTTCGTCACGACGATGCGCGAATTGCTCGAGATGCGCTACCTGTGGCGCGAACCGATCCGGCTCGACAACGCGCGGCTGACCGCGGTGCTCGGCCGCGAGCCGGTGACGCCGCTCGATACCGCGGTGGAGGCGACGCTGGCGGGGCTCGGGTGTCTCAAGTGAGCAACGGCCCGTGCCGGAGTCCATGTCGTGGCTCGGGTATGCACGACGGCGAACCGCAGAACTCGCGGGGCAACAATTCTCCACATACCCGGGCGCGTCCGATGCGCATCATGTCGGCTAATGTCGATAGGGCGAAAACGGGTGCGCAATGTTGTATTTCGGATGGAAAGTGTCGGTTGCGGGCGCAATCATGGTCGCATTGAGCGGATGCACCGACCTGGCTGGGGTTCTGTATTGCAACAACTCGCAGTTCAACTTCCCGGACTATCACTGCTTTCAGCCTCATTGACAGAGGCAGGCGCGGCGACCGAAAGCCGTCGCGCCCGTGTGCCCCGCGATCGCTCGTTGCCCGTCACGCCACGACCGGCAGCACCTCCACCGCATAGCGGTGCCGAAGGCTGCGCCCGAGCACCGGATCGTGCAGTTCCATCTCAAACGCATCGCCGTCGCCCATCGCCGCGATCGCGCCATGCACGGCAACCGTGCCGCCATACATCGCGCAGCGCGCGGGCATCGTGCGGCGGTCGTCGAAGCGCTGCCACAGCACGTCGGGCGCGAGCAGGCCGCTGACTGCGCCGTGCTGGTATGCCGTCCGCTCGCCATCGCGCGAGATCAGCCACGAACGCATCTCGATCGCATCCCAGTGATCCGCGACGTCCGCGTAAAGCCACGCGTCGCGGCCGAGCGGTTTCGCGCATACCTGCTTCGACACCGCGACGCCGTAGGCTTCGACTTCGCGATCCGTATGGTCGGAGCCGACGGTCACGAGCGTGCCGGCCGGGCTGTCGACCAGCACGCATTCGATCTCGCCGCCCGAGCGCGCGCCGAGCACGCCGATCGCGGGCGCCTGCGTGAGCAGCGCGGCCGACACGCGATAGAAGCACGGCGTGGTCGACGGCGGCGCCACGCCGAGCGCCGCGAGTTCGTCGATATGCGCGCGGATCGCGGCCGCATCGCGGCCGGCCCAGCCGGCGATCACGACGCGCTCGATGTCGGCGTCGACAGCGGTCGGCGTGCCTTGAAGGGAAATCACGTTGAACGACAGGGCTGGCATGCGGATATCCGTTTGAAGTGCGAAGGAATGAATCGGCTGGCGGCAACGCTCAATCCGCGAGCGGCTGGTGCGCGGTCTCGCGTGCGACGAGGAGCGCGATCGACGTGACGACGAGCGCGGCGGCGACGTACAGCGATACGGCCGTCGTCGTGCCCGTCTGCCGGAACAGCGCGGCGATCACGAGCGGCGCGAAGCCGCCGCCGACGATGCCGGCGAGCGTGTACGCGAGCGACGAGCCCGCATAGCGCACGCGGGTCGGGAACTGTTCGGTCACGAATGCACCTTGCGGGCCATACATCACCGCGTGGATCAGGAGGCCGATCGCGACGGCCGCGACGATCGCACCGGGGCGCGCCGAATCGAGCAGCGTGAAGAACACGAACGCCCACACGATGCCGGCGAGCGCGCCGGCGAGATACACGGGCCGGCGGCCGAAGCGGTCCGACAGCGCGCCGAAGAACGGCACCGCGAGCGCGTTGCAGGCCGTGCCGATCATCACGGCCGTCAGCGCGACGGGGCGCGACAGGTGCAGCACGGTCGTCACGTAGGTCAACGTGAACACGACGATCAGCGCATACAGCACGTCCGAACCGATTCGCGAACCGCCCGCGATCAGCAGGCGCTTCCAGTGGTACTTCAGCACGTCCGCGACAGGCACGTCGGCGGTCGCATGCGATTCCGCGAGCTGCTCGAACTGCGGCGTTTCGTCGACGCCGCGCCGCAGCCAGAACCCGAACACGACGAGCAGCGCGCTGGCCGCGAACGGCACGCGCCAGCCCCACGACAGGAAGTCCCCCGACGTGGTCGACAGCGTCACGAGCGCGATGCAGCCCGTGCCGAGCAGCGTGCCGAACGACGGGCCCATCTGCGTCCACGACGCGGACAGCCCACGCCGCTTCTGGTCGCCGTGCTCGACCGACAGCAGCACCGCGCCGGCCCATTCGCCGCCGAGCGCGACGCCTTGCACGAAGCGCAGCGCGACGAGCAGGATCGGGCTCAGGATGCCGGCCTGCGCATAGGTCGGCAGCGCGCCCATCAGCGCGGTCGTCACGCCCATCAGCACGAGCGTGAGCATCAGCACCGCGCGGCGGCCGATGCGGTCGCCGAGGTTGCCGAACACGAAGCCGCCGAGCGGGCGCGATACGTAGCCGACCGCATAGGTCGAGAACGCGAGGATCGTGCCGGCCAGCGGATCGACCGACGGGAAGAACAGGTGATTGAAGACGAGCGCGGCGAGCGTGTTGTAGATCGTGAAGTCGTACCACTCGAGCGACGTGCCGATCATGCTCGCGGTCGCGAGTCGGCTGTTGCGGACGCGACGGGGCGCGTGGGCGGCGGGCTGGGCGAGAGTGCTCATGGTGTCGGGCATGTCGTGACGGGGAAGGGGTGAAGCGCCGGGCCGATGCGCTGGCGGGCATCGCGCCTGCGGTGCGGCCGGCGCGTTGGCGATCAGGCTGGCAGTGCGGCGGCGGCAGCCGGCTCGGTGTCGACGTCGTTGCGCGCCGCATCCAGCGGTGCGACGGCGCGCCACAGCAGGTCGAAGGTGCGCACGTCGTCGTGCCCGGCGAGCGATGCGGCCGCGCGGCGCGTCGCGGCCGCATCGCTGCCTTCGATCAGCACGAGCGCATCGGCGGCCGGGCGGGCGGCTACATCGGCGCCGATCGGCGCGGACAGCTCGGGCGCGGTGCGAAAGAGCCGCGCGGCGTGGATGCCCGGTTCGTGCAGCACGTCGTCGAAGCGCGCGCGCAGCTGTGGCACGTCGATGCGATCCGGCGGCAGCACGAACAGCGCGAGATGCGCGCCTTCGCCGTCGCCGGCCTCGATCGTCAGTTCGCCGACGCGCCGCTGCGTACCCGTCATGCGCTCGAAGTTCGCGAGCGACCATGCGGTCTGCTGCGTGAACGCGCGCCGGTACGCGTCGCCATGGAACACGTCGAGCGCGTCCGTCACGTACAGCGCGAGGTACTTGCGCGCGCCGCCATCGGTTGCGCGAAAGCGCCGCGCATGCGTGAAGCCGGGAATCGCGACACGTTCCTGCATGTGCTCGCGGTCGTACCACGCGTTGAAATCGGCTTCGTGCGCGGGGTCGATATCCGTCCAGACGCAAAGCTGGCCGTGCGGAAGGGAAAGGCGGGTCATCGCGGGGTTCCTCGTGACGGGGGGGTGTCAGGAACCGCAGTGTCCCGAAGACGGGCTACGCCCGTCCAACAAGAAAACAAATTCGCGGTGAACAGGTTTTCTTATGAGCGGTGCGGGCGGCGTTTCGCGGGGGGCGTGGCGGGCGGGGGGGATGGCGTCGTGCGCTTCGCTTTCGCCGGCGTGTTGGTTTTGTTTTTCGTTTTCGTTTTCGTTGCGGGACGGGCGGGTGTCTTGTCCACGCTGTCGGGCGTGGCCGGCGCGGCCGTCTTTGCGTGATGCGCGGCGGCCGCCATCGCGCGCGCAACTTCGCTGGCCAGTTCCGCGATGCGCGCGGCCACCGGCAGGCCCTGGCTGCGGTATGTCGCGACGAGCGGCAGCGCGGGGAATTCGGGCTCGACGTCGAGCAGTTCGAGCACGCCTTCGTGCAGCTCGCGCCCGATGATCGCGGGCGGCAGCGCGGCCACGCCGAAGCCGTCGGCGACGAGACGGATCATCGCGGCGACCGACGTGATGCAGTTGATGCTGGCCGGCCGCTCGACGGCCGCGAACAGCCGCTCGATCGTCGCGTGCGGCCCCGAGTGGCGGGAGAAGCTGATGATCGGGAAATCGGCCAGGCGCGCGACGTCGAGCGGCTGGCCGCCGAGCCCGAGGCGCGGGCTGGCTACCCAGCGCACCGGGAATTCGCACAGCGGCAGGTTCGTGAAGTCGGGGCCCGGCACCGGGTCGGTCTGCAGGATCAGGTCGACGCCGTCGGTGCTGAGCAGGCGGATCAGGTGCAGCGTCGTGTCGCTCGTGATCTCGACGTCGAGGCGCGGATAGCGCTCGCGCAGTTGCGCCATCAGCGCGGGGAACCAGCTGTGTACGATCGATTCGATCACGCCGATCCGGATCAGGCCCGCATCGCTCGCCGCGTCGATATCGCGGCGCATTTCGCCGTCGAGCCGCACGATCCGCTCCGCGTACGCGAGCATGCGGCGCCCGGCGGGCGTGAGCGTGGCCGAACGCGTATTGCGGTCGAACAGGCGCACGTCGAACGCTTCCTCGAGCGATGCGATGCGGCTCGACACGGCGGCTTGCGTCGTGTGCAGTTTTTCGGCCGTGAGCCGGAAGTTTTCCAGCTTCGCGAGCCAGACGAAGGTTTCAAGAAACCGGATGTTCATCGAGGTCAGCGCGGTGAGGCGGTGCCGGGCGGCGGGATCGGTCGATAGTAGCGGATTTTCGGGGGCGGGAAATAAGCGGGTGCCGCGATGCGCGTGCGGCGGAAGGGGCATCGACAGTCGGCGGAGGGCCGTTGCGCGTCGGGCAGCGCCTGCAGGAGGACGTGCGCGCAGGGACGCCCGCGGCGATGCAGCGCGCGAGCGGCGTGCCTGCTTGCGTCAAAGCTCGTCGAACGCAAGCGTCGGCACGTCGACGACCATCGCGCCGCCGTCGGCGACGAGCGTCGCACCGGTCACGAACGACGCGTCCGGCGACGCGAGGAACGCGCAGACGGCCGCGATCTCGTCCGGGGCGGCCGCGCGCCGCAGCGGCACGTCGGCGCTGACGCGCGCATACGCGCCGTCAAGTGTGTCGCCGTGCGCCGACATCAGCGGTTCCATCTCCGCATCGGCCATCGGCGTGCGGACCCAGCCCGGGCACACCGCATTCGCCCGCACGCCGTGCGGCCCGTAGTCGCGCGCGAGCGACCGCGCAAGCCCGAGCAGCGCGTGCTTGCCGACCGTATAGCCGCACACGCCGGGCCCGGCCGCGAGCGCGGCGATCA
>NZ_JAAGPP010000261.1:0-241 GCF_017104975.1 Burkholderia sp. Ac-20344 | reverse complement strand
ATGACAGAATGCGGTATTATGTGTCGTCTAGTCAACGGTAGCAGTCCATCAGCACGTAGTTGAACCGAACTAACCACTCAAGCGTATTGCAGTATTATCACATGATATAATCATCTACACGCAGGATCATCACTAGTATACCAGACACTATAGAACTTATATATTCCTTTTTTTCTATATCTATATTTCTTACTCATGACTCTTCTTTTTTTTTTTTTTTTTTTTTTTTTTTTATTGATCC
>NZ_JAAGPP010000260.1:0-6375 GCF_017104975.1 Burkholderia sp. Ac-20344 | reverse complement strand
GCATCGCGCCCGGGCCGACGGTCAGCCCGAAGGTTTCGAGCAGCGGCACGTGCGACAGCGCCAGCAGCCCGAAGCCGGCGACCGTCGCGAGGTTCGCGATCAGCAGCGACACGAGCGTGTAGGGCGTGACGGGCTGTGCGTCGTCTCGCTTGCAGAAGAACAGCGCGTAGTTCGAACCGACCGCGACGATCAGCAGCATCCCGACGAGATGCAGGATCGTCAGTTGCACGCCGGCGAGCGCGAAGCCGGCCGTCACGACCAGCACGGCCGCGACGAGCGGCGCAAGCGCGCGCACGACGCGGCGCGGCGAGCGCAGCGCGATCAGCAGCAGCACGGCGATCGCGGCGAAACCGGCAAGCGACAGCCGGATGTCCTCGTGCACGTAGCTCACGTACAGCCGATCGGCTTCGGCCTTCATGTCGACGAACAGCGCATCGGGCACGCCCGCGCGTGCGACGGCCGCGCGAATCGGCGTCGCATCGAGACTCGATGCCGGTTGCGCGGTGCGGGCGGCGTCCGGCGCGCGCAGCGGCAGCATCGCGCTCCAGCGGCCGTCACGTTCGGTCAGCAGCGCATCGACGGCGAGCGCCATCGACGTGCCGCGCAAGTCCGCGCGCGTGAGCAGTGGCGCGTGGCGCGCGGCTTCGACGTCGGCGATGAACGGCGCGAACAGGTCGGGCTTGACCGCGATCGGCTGGTTCGCGACGGCGTCGCGCAGCCGCGCGGCGAGCACACCGGCATCCGGCAGGCTCGCCTGGCGCGCACGCTGCGCGGCGTCGCTCGGCAGGTAGCGTGCAGGGCTTTCGAAGCCGGCGAGCGCGCCCCGGTCGACGAGCGGCTGCAATTGCGCGGCCACTTTTTCGACGCGTTCGAGCGCGGCCTGTTCGGTCGGCGCGGCAATTACGACGAGGTAGCGCACGTCGGGCGCGCCGACATCGGCGCGCAGCCGTGCGTCGAGCGCCTGCGCTTGCGCCGGCACGGGGCTCAGCGCGGCGAGCTCGCGGCTCCACAGGCCGTCGCGATGCAGCGCGAGCGTCGCGCCCGCGGCGATCACCAGCACGGCGAGCGGCCAGCGCAGCCGCGGCGCGGCGTCGGCCGCGCGCGCAAGCACGGCGCCGACGCGCGACACGTCGCGGATCGCGACATGCTCGCCGCGCAGGTGCGGCAGCACGAAGCGCGTGACGAGCGCGGCGGCCGTCAGCCCGACGATCGAATACAGCCCGAGCTGCACGAGGCCCGGGAATCCGGAGAACAGCATCGACGCGAAACCGCATACCGACGTCAGCACGCCGAGCCGGATCGTCGGCCAGTACGCGGCGACCCATGCGCGCGTCGCGTCGGCCGGGCGTGCGGCGCCGCGCGTGCCGGCCTGCGCCGATTGCACGAACAGGTAGATCGAATAGTCGACGGCTTCGCCGATCAGCGTCGTGCCGAAGCCGAGCGTCAGCCCGTGCACCGTGCCGAACGCGACGCTGACCGCCGCGATCCCGGCCGCGACGCCCGTCAGCACCGGCAGCAAGCCGAGCGCGAGCGTGCGCGGCGAACGGTACAGCATCAGCAGCAGCGCGACGATCAGCACGACGCTCGCGGTCGACAGCCGTTCGACGTCGCGCCGGATCGTGTCGCGCGTGTCGACCGAGAACACGCCGGGGCCCGTCATCGCGAGCGTGGCCGCGGCGGCGTTCGGCACGACCTGCTTCGCGGCGGCGAACGCGCGGCGCACGGTGTCGATCGCGCGGGCCTGGGCGTCGGTATCGGAACCGACGGCGGCCGTCTGCACGACGAGCACCGCGCGCGTGCCGTCGCGCGACGCCCACACGCCGTCGCGGCTCGCCGGTTCCGCCGCGCTGTCGAACTGGTCGACGAGCGTGGCGACTTCGCCGGTCGGGTCGCGCGGCAGCATCGCCTTGGCCATGAGGCCGGCCGACGAGCTCAGCAGGTCGAGGCTGTCGCCGAGCGCCTGATGCAGGCCGGCGGCGCCGAAGCGCTGCGGCGTGACGGCCGGGCTCAGCAGGTAGCGGTGATCGAAGATGAACTGGCGGTCGCGTGCGTCGTTCGCGGCTTCGCCGTTGTGGACGGCCGCGAACTGCGGATCGGCGCGCAGCGCGCCGGCGACGCGTCGCGACAGCGCGGCGCGCGTGGCGGTATCGCCGCCGTCGATCGCGACGAGGATCAGCCGCGACACGATGCCGTCGCGCAACTGGTCGACGAGCACGCGCTGCCCGGCGCTCGGCGAGCTCGGCAGGAACGCGGACAGATCGGCTGTGAAGTGCGCGCGCCCGATCGCGACGCCGCACGCGGCGAGCGCGAGCAGCCACACGAGCACCGTGCGCTGCCGCAGCGCGTGCAGTCGGCGCGCGACCGGTGACGACGAGGGCCGGGTGCGTTCGTCCATCAGTTCGGGTTCACCGGAACGGGTTGCAGGCGCATCACCGAACGGTCGCCGTCTGCCTGCCGGATCGCGACGCTGCGCAACGCATCGCGCGTGCCATCGAGCGTGATCGTGCTGACGACCTTCAGCATCCGCGAGTCGAGCGGCGTGAGCGTCAGCGTCCAGTCGTCGCCGCGCCCCGCGAGCGCGACCTTGTACACCTGTTCGAGCGCGAAGCGGTTGCCGGCGAGCGTCGCGCGGATGCTGTCGATGAACGCGCCGAGTTCCGGATAGCGTGCAAGCGCGAGCGTGTACTTGCGGTTGTTGCGCTCGACGGTGAGCATGTCGCCGTCGACGACGAGGTGTTCGGGCTTCGGGCTCAGCGTGTGCTTCTCGAGATGGTCGGGCGCGACGAACACGAGTTCGCCGGACGATTCGACCGGCTGCGTCGCGATCGACAGGTATTTCGTCTCGGTGAACGTCGCCCGTCCCGACTTGTGCTGCGCGAGCGTCGACATCAGCCGGTCGAGGGTCCACGCCGGCGCCGGGTCGGCCGCTTGCGCGGGCACGGCAGCCAGCGCGATCGCGGCGGTGGTTGCAGCGATGGCGACGGCCAGCGTGCGGGCGGCACGTCGCAGCGTGGACGGGAGCGTGGGCAGGCAGCGGCGAACGGCGGTCATGCGTCGGAATCCCTCGTGGCCGGCAGGTCGGCAGCGGTATGCGCCGTGTCGCGGCGCGCGGCCGCGGCATCGCCGCTTTGCCAGAAATCGAAATAGTTGAACCAGTTGTAAGGCGCCGCGCGGCAGTACCGGTCGAGCAGCGCGACGTAACGCGCGAGTGCCGCGTCGACGGCCGCCGCGCGCGCGTCGCGTCGCACGTCGGAGAAATCGGCGAGCGTCTCGAAGTGCACGTCATAGCGGTTGCCGTCGCGATAGAGGCCCGTCATGAAGATCACCGGGCGCTTCAACATCGCGGCCATGTAGAGCGGCCCGAGCGGGAACGCGGCCGGCGCGCCGAGCAGCGGCAGCCGCCGCAGCGACGCGGCCGCGTCGTCGAGCAGCGTGCGGTCGGCGAGCATGCCGACCATGCAGTTCGCGTCGAGGCGCTCGCGCACCTTCAGCATCGAGTCGACCTGCCCGAGCGGAATCACTTCCGGCTGCGCGGCGGGATTCACCGCGGCGAGCGTCGCGTTGATCTTGCGCGCGTTCTTCTCGTACATCGTCACGACGACGCGCAGGTCCGGGCGCGTGCGGCCGATCGCGCGCACGACTTCGAAGCTGCCGAGGTGCGCGCCCATCAGGAACGCGCCGCGTCCGCCCGCGAGCGCCTCGTCGACGAGCGTTTCACCGTGCAGCCGGATGTCGAACAGGTCGAAGCGACCGTTCATCAGGTAGATGCGGTCGTGGATCGTTGCCGCGAACGTGAACACGTGCCGGTACACGTCGCGCCAGCGCGCGGGGCGGCCGAGCACGCGGCGCAGGTAGTCGCGCGACGCCGCGCATGCGACCGGCGAGAACAGCACGAAATACGTCGCGATCAGGTGCAGCACGACGCGCGCGCGCTGCCGGCCGAAGCGCAGCGAGATCCACGTCATCGTGCGCAGCAAACCCGCATTGCTGCGCTCCTGGCGTTCGGCCCACGCGGTGCGCTTCATGGCTGCACACCGTCCTGCACGGCTGGCGGCGCGGACAGCACGCCGCTCGCAACCTCGCGCGCCCCGGCGCGCAGCGTGAAGCGGATCGCGCCGCTGGCTGCGGCGTCGTACGCGAGATCGAGCGGTTCGCCGGGTGCGACCGGGCTGAGGAATTTCGCGGAACCGAGCCGCCACGTGTGCAGCGGGCGGTTCAGCGCCGTGCCGATCGCGTGGATCGCGTGATCGAGCAGCACGACGCCCGGCACGACCGGATGGCCGGGGAAGTGGCCGGGCAGCGCCGGGTGATCGGCAGGGACCGTGAACCCGAGCGCCGGTGTGCCGGCCGGGTCGCGTACGGGCGTCGGCGCGACCGGCGTGCGCGCATGTTGCGCGACGAGCGCGGCGAGCACGTCGCGCGGCAGCTTGCCCGTTTCGTTGCGCGGCAGCGCGTCGACGAACACGAGCGGGCGCGGCATGAACGCGGGATCGATCCGTTCGCGCAGCGCGCGCTGCAGGTCGGCTGCCGCGAGCGTCGGCGCGACGACCAGCGCGACGAGGCGCGTGACCGGTTCGAGGCCCGCGTCGGCGTGCGCCGGCGCGGCTTCGTCGGGCATGAAGAACACGCCGTCGATCACCTGCGGAATCGCATTGAGCTGATGGTTCAGGTACGCGACCGACGTGCGTTTGCCGGCGATGTTGACGAGGTCGGCCTTGCGGCCGTGCAGCAGGAACCGGCCGTCGCCGAGCAGTTCGAGCGCATCGCCCATCGGCACGGGCGCCTCGACGTGCCCGCCCGATACCCAGATCGTCGGCTCGCCGTCGTCGCTCTCCGGTTCGTCGCGCGCGTCGAGCCGGATGCCCGGGAACAACGCCCACGTCGCGCCTTGCGACGTGCGGCGGGTGGCGATCTGGCCGGTCTCGGTGCTGCCGTAGATCTCGACGAGCGGCGCGTCGAGCGCGGCTTCGGCTTCGCACGCGAGCTTTTCCGACAGCGGCGCGGTGGCCGACAGCACGAGCGCCGCGGGCGGCAGCGCATGCCCGGCCGCCAGCAGCGCACGCAGGTGGATTGGCGACGTGACGAGCACGCGCGGCTGCGGGATCGCGTCGAGTTCGTCGCGAATGTCGACCGGGTAGAACGGCTGGCGGTTGCTGAACGCGAGGCCGCCGATCAGCGCGAGCAGCACCGTCGACTCGAAGCCGTACATGTGCTGCGCGGGCACCGTGCCGATCAGCGTGGCCGCACGGCCGTCGAGCAGCCCGAGGCGGTCGGCCGCCGCGCGCACGCAGCCGACCAGGAAGCCCCAGGTCTTGCGGTGCGGCACCGGCGCGCCGGTCGAGCCGGACGTGAACACGTAGGCCATGATCCGCGCCGCATCGATCTGCGGCACGGCGAACGGCGCATCGCTCGCGATTTCGCCGGGAGCGGCATCGGGGTATGCGAAGCGCGGCAGGTCGATCGCGCAGTCGGGCGCATCGTGCAGGCAGAACGCGTCGGGCGCGAACGAGGCGAGCTGGCGGACCATTTCCGGCGTGTGCGTCGACGGCAGCAGGCTGATCTTGCCGGCAACGAGCGCGGCGCACAGGCTGACCGCGAAGCGGTAGCGGTCGCGGCACACGTTGAACACGTGGCCGCCGGCGGGCAGCGCGGCGGCCACGCGCGCGACGTCGGCGACGAACGCGCGCGCGGTGACGGGTGCGCCGTCGCGCCAGGCGATCGTCTGGTCCGGCGACGAATGGAAAACCAGCGGGTGAGTCGGCATAAATCGGTCAAAACGGGAGCGAAGGCCGGCGCGCCGCGCCGGCCGTGAATTCATCGAGACGCCTGCGAAGCGTGAGTCGTCGCGCGATACGCGCGCACCGCATCGACCATGCGCGGCCGCGGCTCGTGCGGCAGTGCGAAGCGCCGGCACGCATGCTCGGCCGCGAACATCACGGCGACGAGCGGCAGCGACAGGTAGTTCGCGAACGTCGACCACGTGACGATCGGCGCGGTCGCGAACAGCAGCGTCGACACGGCGGCGATCGCGACGAAGAACAGCGTCCACGCGAGCGTGATCTGCCGCGTATAGCGCACGACGGCCGGCGTGATCGCGCCGTGGATCATCGTCGCGAAGCGCGTGCACAGCGGCACCCGGCCGGCCGCGAGCGTGCGGCCGAACAGCAGCGCCATCGCGAGGTTGAAGCTCGCGTGTTCCAGATACAGGCCCCATTCGAAATGGCGGGCAAGCGGCATGCGCGCAGCCCATAGCGCGGCGGCGGCAAGCAGCCACGCCGGCACGAGCCAGCCGCGCTGCGGCGAGCGCAGCGCCGCGCCGAGTGCGAGCAGCAGCGGCGGCACGGGCTCCATCGCGATGCAGCAGCCACACCCCCC
>NZ_JAAGPP010000259.1:0-6631 GCF_017104975.1 Burkholderia sp. Ac-20344 | reverse complement strand
GTCGGTCGCGGGCGGCGCGGCCGGCTGCGTCAGCGCTGGCAGCAGGTCGCTCGCGGCCGTGGCGATCGCCGCGCGCTTGGCCGGCTGGTCGGCGGGGATGAAGGTCGACAGCGTGGTCGTGCGGCCGACTTCCGGCAGCGCGTCGAGGCGTTTCGCGGCCGCGTCGGCCTCCGCGAGCGACGGCGCGAGCAGCGTGACGTCGTTGACGGTGGCTTCCGGCGAATCCTTCAGCGCGAGCAGCGTTGCCATCGATTCGCTGTTCGGATCCTTCAGGTGCAGCGGGTTGAAGTCGAAGCGCAGGAACGCGAGCAGCGGCAGCGCGCCGACCACGACCACGAGCGTGCCGATCAGGATCGGCTTGCGATGGCGATCGAGGTAATCGTCGACCGGTGCGAGCCACGGGAAGCCCGGCGTCTTCGATTCGCCCGGCGGCGCGAACAGGCGCAGCAGCGCGGGCAGCAGCGTGAGCGTGGTCAGCAGCGCGACGAACATCCCGACGCCCGCGATCAGGCCGAGCTCGGACACGCCGCGATAGGCGGTGGGGATGAACGAGAAGAAGCTCGCCGCGACGGCCGCGGTGGCCAGCGCGAGCGGCATGCCCATCGAGTGCGCGGCGCCGATCAGCGCGTGATCGATGCGGGAATCGCGGAAGCGCTCCTCGCGATACTTCACGCCGTACTGGATCGAGAAATCGACGCCGAGGCCGACGAACAGCACCATGAACGCGACCGAGATCATGTTCAGCGAGCCGACCATCGCGAGGCCGAGCGCGGCGGTCACGACGAGGCCGACGAACAGCGTGACGAGCACCGAGCCGATCATCCGCTTCGAGCGCAATGCCAGCCACAGGATGACGAGCACGGCGAGCAGCGTGAACACGCCGTTGAGCGCCGCGCCATCCTCGACCGACGCGAATTCGTCGTCGGCGAGCGGCTGTTCGCCGGTCAGGCGCACGGCCGCGCCGTAGCGCTTCTCGAGGTCGAGCGAACGGGCCGCGTCGCGGATCACCTGGGTGGTTTCCGCGCCGGCCTTCAGCGCGCCGTAGTTGACCACGGGCTGCACGGTGACGAACGCGCGCGCGGGCTGCCGCGCGGCATCGTTGTCGACGAGCGCACGCCACGAGAACGCGGCCGGCTTGCCGGCCAGCACGTCGTCGACCGTTGCGGCGCTCCGTGCGAGCAGCTTCGCCATCGCGGGCAGTTTCACCTGGCCGGTCAGCAGCGGCTGGCCGAGCGTGGTGGAGAGCGTCGTGGCGAGCCCGGTCAGGCTCGGGTTCTTCGCGAGTTCGTTGACGAGCGGGCGCGCGCTCGCGAGCTGCGAGGTGGTATCGGTGACGTCCTGCGGCGACAGGAACAGCAGCCCGTTGTGCTCGAAGAACGGCCCGCCGCCGGGCTCGGCAACCTGGCCGATGCGCCCGGCTTCGGCATCCTTCCGCAGCGCCTCGGTCAGCGCATGCGCGGCGGCATTCGCGAATTCGGGCGCGGGCGCTTCGACGACCGCGAGGATCGTGCCGTTGCGTTGCGGGAACGCCTTGTCGACGGCCTGGCCGAGCGCGGCAAATTGCGGTTCCGCATCGACGAGCTTGCTGATGTCTGTGTTGATCTTGAAATGCTGCGCGACATAGACGCCGCTGAGCGCGGCGATGACGAGCGACAGGACGACGACCCAGACGGGGCGTCGCACCGACCATGCAACGAGTCGGACGATGAGAGATGTCACCATGTGGCGGTGGGGAGCGGCTGGCAAGGGCAAAGTAGCCAAGTATACCGGCGCGGCGTGGCGGCGGTCGTGACGTTGGGGGTTTCGGGGAGGGAAGGAGATTTGTTCGCGACGGCGGAATCGACACCGATGGCCGGCCGGTTTGTAAGGGGATATTTACATAAACGGCGTCGCGCTGCTTCGACGCGCCGCTGCGGGCCTGTGACAAAGGGACTTGAAAGGTAACAGTCGGTCACCGCGGCACACCGAGGCGTCAGGCCCGGTATACTTTGCTTCGCCGGCCGGTGCAATGAACCGGTCGTTTTTTCTCATCGAGCGATATTCGTATGAAACGTCATCTGTTTGCTTTCGTCGCGGCGGCCGCCGTGTCGGTTTCCGCTTTCGCGCAGAGCGCGCCGGTCGATATCGTCCGCAGTGCGGTCGAGGGCACCGTCACCGCAATGAAGGCCGATCCGGCCGCACGCGGCGGCGACATGGCGAAGGTCACGCAGGTCGTCGAGCAGCGTTTCCTGCCCGCGACCAACTTCGAGCGCACGACCCGCATCGCGGTCGGCGACGCGTGGAAGCAGGCCACGCCGCAACAGCAGCAGGAGCTGTACAAGCAGTTCAGGCTGCTGATGACGCGCACCTACGCCGCGTCGCTCGCGCAGCTCGGCAGCCAGGATGCGAAGTTCTCGTTCAAGGCCGGCGGCGCGTCGGGCGCCGACGCGCTCGTGCAGTCGACGGTCACGACGCCGGGCGACAGCCAGTCGGTCGGCTATCGTCTCGGCAAGGTCGGCAACGACTGGAAGATCTACGACATCGACATGTCGGGCGCGTGGCTGATCCAGGTCTACCAGGGGCAGTTCAAGAGCCAGCTCGCTTCGGGCGGGATCGATGGCCTGATCGCGTATCTGCAGAAGCACAATTCGCGGACGAACTGATCGGCCGCTGGCAGGCCGCAGTCCGGATGTATGAAGGGCGCCCTCGGGCGCCCTTTTTCGTGTGCGCCCAGCACGGGCGCACTCCTGCGGGTGCAAGTCCCGCCATAAGCTGATCACGGCAAATGAAGTGAAGCGCAACTGCATGAGGGTGACCGAGTGTGGGGAGGAAGCGTGGAGCGTAAATCGCGAGCCGATGGAGAAGAACCGCATAGAAGGCGCTACCGAGCAGGGCGAGCGGGCACGTAACCGCGAAGCTCTCGTGATCAAGGCGAGGCGGCGTAGATGCGGCGGTTGTGCGATGAAGGAGTGCGTCCATGTATGGGGAGATCTCGCCTTGTGCCTGAAAGGGCGACGGTGGCAAGCCGGAGCGAGAAGTCAGCAGAGGCCGTAGTAGCTGCCGGTTTGGGGCGAAGGGCCGAACGAGTAGGAGGGCCGAAGGCCGTGTCGCTCGAACGTGCAGTGCATCAGAAGCCCGCGCAGGCGGGGCGCAACGCGGGAGGGCGAGGTGAAGCCGCGCCTGAAGCGCAGCGTGATGAAGCACGGACGGCGCGGCGCGAAACCGGAGGCTTGGGGCGAGGCGACCTGCTTGCGCAGGCGCTCGCGAGAGCGAACATGGTGATGGCGTGGAAACGCGTCAAAGCCAATCGCGGCAGTGCTGGGGTGGATGGGAAGTCGATCGCCGAGACGGCGGACGCTCTGAAGACGCACTGGCCCCGGATTCGGGAGGCGTTACTGGATGGAAGCTACCGGCCCGAGCCGGTACGGCGCGTTCAGATTCCGAAGCCCGGTGGCGGGATGCGTGAACTGGGGATTCCGACGGTGACGGATCGATTGATCCAGCAAGCCCTGCTGCAAGTCTTGCAGCCCATCATTGATCCGACCTTCTCAGAACACAGCTACGGCTTCCGACCGGGACGTCGAGCGCGTGACGCGGTGCTGATGGCCCAACGTCATGTGCAGGACGGCTACCGGGTGGTGGTCGACGTGGATTTGGAGAAGTTCTTCGATCGGGTCAATCACGACATTCTGATGGAAAGGCTATCGAGGAGGATCGCGGACAAGGCCGTGCTGCGGCTGGTTCGTCAATACCTTGTGGCTGGGATCATGGATGGCGGGGAGGTCACGGAGCGTCACGAGGGCACGCCGCAAGGCGGGCCGCTGTCGCCGCTGCTGGCCAATGTGCTGCTGGATGAGGTGGATCGGGAGTTGGAGAGACGCGGGCACCGCTTCGTGCGCTATGCCGATGACTGCAACGTGTATGTGCGCAGTGGTCGGTCGGGTGAACGGGTGCTGGACGGCTTGCGCAAACTCTACGACCGGCTCCACCTGAAGGTCAACGAAGCCAAGATGGCGGTTGCACAGGCGACGGGACGCAAGTTTCTGGGCTACGAACTGTGGCGCAGCGCGGGCGACCGGATCAAATGTGCGGTGGCCCGAAAGGCACTGGAGAGCTTCAAGCAACGCATCCGAAACCTGAGCCGCCGTCCGGGTGGGCGGAGCTTGGTGGAAGTGGCGGAGCGCCTGAGGGCCTATGTGCCGGGTTGGAAAGCGTACTTCCAGCTCGCGCAGACGCCGCGCGTGTTCCGTGAGCTCGACGAGTGGATCAGGCACCGGCTGCGTGCAGTGCAGCTTAAGCACTGGGGTCGGGGTACGACGATGTACCGGGAGTTGTTGGCGCTGGGAGCCTCGAAGGAGGATGCCTACTGGGTGGCTGCGAACAGTCGGCGATGGTGGCGAAACAGCCGCTGGTTGCTGAACCGAGCCATGCCGATCGCCTACTTCGACCGTCTTGGCGTACCCCGGCTCTCATGACCTCAACTGCTCGAACCGCCCGGTGCGGACCCGCATGCCGGGTGGTGTGGGAGGGGATCGGTCAGACTCTCTGACCGCCCCTATCCCGATTGGAAGCGGCCGGCGTGCCGCTTACCGCCGCCGATGCTCCACCGCAAATTTGATCAGCTCGGCCTGCCCTTCGATCTCCAGCTTGCGCTTCAAATTGAGCCGGTGCGTCTCGACCGTGCGCACCGACAGCCCCGTCTGCTGCGCGATCTGCTTGCTCGACAGCCCTTCCGCCAGCGCATCGAGGATGTCGCGTTCGCGCGGCGTCAGCCGGTCGAGCGGCGATGCGGTCGCGCTCGCGTGGATCATCCGCGCGGCGAGCCCCTCGCTGAAGAACGTCTGGCCGGCCAGCACCGCACCGATCGCGCGCACGATCTCGCTCGCGGGCGAATCCTTCAGCAGATAGCCGCTCGCGCCCGCCCGCACGGCCTGCGTCACGTATTCGATGTTGTCGTGCATCGACAGCATCAGCACGCGGATGCCCGGAAAGCGCTCGTGGAACACGCCCGCGAGCGTGATGCCGTTCATCCCGTTCATGCCGACGTCCATCAGCGCGAGATCGGGTTCGAGCGACGCGGCGAGCGCGAGCGCCTCGTCGGCGTTGCCGGCTTCGCCGACCACGGACAGGTCGGCCGCTTCGAGCCGCATCCGCAAGCCGTCGCGCACGAGCGGGTGATCGTCGACGAGCAGCAGTCGGGCGACGGGCCGGGCGGTGTCGGGGGCGCTCATGCGTGAAAGGTCTCCTGTTATGGGGCGCGTCATGACGCGGTGCCAGGCAGCGGCACCCGCGCGGCGACGATCGTATGGCCGACCTGCGACGTGATCGTCAGCATGCCGCCGAGCGCGTCGAGGCGCTCGCGCATGTTGCGCAGGCCGATGCCGCGGCGCGCATCCGCCTGCGAGCGTTCGGCGTCGAAGCCGCAGCCGTTGTCGGCGATGGTCAGCGTGACGGATTGCGCGCCGACGTCGAGCGTGACGGCCGCGCGCGACGCCTGCGCATGATGCACGATGTTGCTGAGCGCTTCCTGTGCGATCCGGAACAGCGCGGTGTTGACCGCCGCCGGCAGCGGCCGGGCGCCGCTGTGCGCGACCTGCGTATAGCCGATGTCGATGCCGCTTTCGGCGCCGAGCTCGCGCACCAGCTGCTCGAGTGCCGCCGCGAGGCCGAGATCGTCGAGCATCGCGGGGCGCAGCGCATGCGAGATGCGCCGCACTTCGCGCAGCGTGTCGCCGAGCCGCACGACGCCCGATGCCAGCGCCTGCTCGGCCTCGGGCATGCGCGCGGTGCCGCGTTCGAAGCGTGCGAGTGCGGATTCGAGCATCAGCTTCGCGGACACCATCATCTGGCTGATTCCGTCATGCAGCTCGCGCGACAGCCGCGCCCGCTCCTGCTCCTGCGATTCGACGACGCGCTGCGCGAGCAGCTTGAGCTTCGCGTCGGCACTGCGCGACTCGCTGACGTTCAGCACCAGCGCGCACACGGCGATCGCCGCCGCGCCCGCGAGCGCGATCGCGGTGAACCAGCTCATCGTGCGCTCGATGTTCGCGGACGCGCGCGCGTCGATGCGCTGCAGCGCGGTGTCGACGTCGTCGAGATAGATGCCGGTGCCGACCATCCAGCCCCAGCGCTCGAGCGCGACGACGTAGCCGAGCTTCGGCGCGACGCGGCCCGTCGACGGCCGCTGCCATGCGTAGCGCACGTAGCCGCCGCCGCTCGACGCCGCGCCGATCAGTTGCTGGATCGTCAGCGCACCCTGCGGGTCGCGCATCGACCAGTAGTTGTGACCGACGCGCTCGGGCTCGCGCGGATGCATCAGCGAATTGCCGTGCAGGTCGTACACGAAGAAATAGCCGTCGGGGCCGAAATCCATTTTCTGCAGCATCGCGAGCGCCTGCGTGCGCAGCAGCGCGTCGTCGCGCGCGTTGCGGCCGCTCGCGTCGTAGAGCGGCATGATCGCGCTCGTCGCGAGCTCGACGTAGTGCTTCAGCTCGACTTCCTTGCTCGACAGGTACGCGGCCTGGATCGTCGCGTGCTGCGTGCGCGCGAGGGACGTTGCCTGCTGGCGTACGCCAAAGCCGATGCCGGCGATCGCGAGCAGGAACGGCACGATGGCCAGAAGGAAGATCTTTGCCTTGAGTCTCATGGTGGA
>NZ_JAAGPP010000258.1:0-6886 GCF_017104975.1 Burkholderia sp. Ac-20344 | reverse complement strand
CCACGCTGGCCCAGCAGGGGCCGACACCGACGGTCGTGCCGCTGTCCAGCCTGCCGGCCGGATCGTCCGCGCAGGTTCCGCCACCACCCGTCGCCGCCGGGCCGGCCAGCTCGCCTGCCGTTGAAGCCGCCACGCCCGCACCGCAGGTTGCGACCACCGTGACGAGCCCGGCTCCGGCTCCATCGCCGGCCGGTTCCGGCTCGACCATCGCGCCCGCCGGCAGCCTCGACGCGTCGGAGCGCGTCGTCAACGTGCCGCCGTCGGAAGCTGCCGCACCGCCAGTGACGTCACCGTCCGCGTCGCCGAAACCGCCGGACAGCCAGACGGCGATCGCCGCCGTGAACGTGCTGCCTGCCGAGCAGCAACCGCGTCCGCAGAAGGCACAGGAAACCGTGCAGGTGCGTTTCAACGTGCGGCCGTGGGGCGACATCTACGTGAACGGCGCGCGGCGCGGCGCGAGCCCGCCGCTGCGTTCGGTATCGCTGACGCCGGGCGTCTACGTGATCGAGATCCGCAACGGCTCGCTGCCGCCGTTGCACCGCACCGTGGCGATCGACTTCGGCAGCAAACCGGTCAACATCGACTATGTATTCGAATGACGTCAGCCAGGCGGCGCTGGCCGCCGTCGCATTTTCCGCGGTGCCGCCCGGCGTGCCGGCGACCCCGCGCGCCGACCTGATCGGCTCGTTGCTCGCGGATGTCGCGCCCGACGCCCCATGCGGCGCGAACCTCGAATACGACGCGGCGTTCCTGCAACTGCAGGAGCGCGCGACGCCGCGTGCCGAGCAGCAATACGGCGACACCGTGATCCCCGCCGAAGCGCCCGACTGGCGCGCGGTCGAGCGGCTCGCGATTGCGCTGTCCGCGCGCACGAAGGATCTGCGCGTCATTGCCTGTCTCGCGCGAAGCTGGACCGAGCAGCACGGCATTCCCGGCTATGCGGACGCGCTCGCGCTCGTCGCCAACCTGCTCGAGCGCCACTGGGACGACCTGCATCCACGGCTCGACGCGGACGGCGAACCGGACCCGACGCCGCGGATGAACGCACTCGCCGAGGTAGCCGGCGCGCACGACTGCGCACGCGCGGCGCGCCGCCAGCCGCTGTTCGACGGCGGGCCGAGCGTGCGCGACGCCGAACGGCTGCTGGACGGCCGCGACGACACCGGCAGCCCCTTGGCCGGCAGCCGCGAAAGCCTGCTGGCCGCACTGTCGGCCGTGCGCAGCGACGGCACGACGCCGCTCGACGCGGCGCGCGCGGCACTGCACGCGCTGGAGGCGATCCGTGTGCGTGTGGCGGACAGGCTGGGCCGTGAATGGGCGCCCGACGAAGGCGATGCGGAGAAGGCGCTGCAGCGGATCGTGCGCGAAGTGCCGCTGCCCGCGCCGCAGCCGGTCTCACCCGACATGCAGCAGGCCGCGCCCGGCACGGCGCCCACCGCCCCGGCGGCGATACCGAACGCCCATGCCTGGCGCGATGCCGAGGTCACGAGCCGCGACGATGTGCGCATCGGTCTCGACAAGATGTGCCGCTATTTCGAGCAGCACGAGCCGAGCCATCCGGCGCCGCTGCTGCTGCGACGCGCCCAGCGGCTGCTCGCGCTCGACTTCTACGAAATCATCCGCGATCTCGCGCCGGAGAGTCTGCCGAAGCTGGACCTGCTGAGCGGCGAACGGAGCGAGTGAAACGAACGAAAGGTGCCGCCAGGCGGGCGGCGACGACGAACTGCGCAACCTGATCGATGTGAAGGAGTGGACGATGACGGACAGAACCAAGGCGGCGAGCAGCGGACAGAAGTTCATCGCGCGCAATCGGGCACCGCGCGTGCAGATCGAGTACGACGTCGAGACCTACGGCGCCGAACGCAAGGTGCAGTTGCCGTTCGTGATGGGCGTGATCTCGGACCTGGCGGGCAAGCGAGCCGAGCCGCTGCCGGACCTGCCGGAGCGCAAGTTCCTCGAGATCGACGTCGACAACTTCGACGAGCGGATGAAGTCGGTCGCACCGCGCGTCGCGTTCCAGGTGCCGAACACGCTGACGGGCGAAGGGATGCTCCACGTCGACATGACGTTCGAGCAGATCGACGATTTTTCGCCGGCCGCGATCGCGCGCAACGTCGACGCGCTGCGCCGGCTGCTGGAGGCGCGCACCGAGCTGTCGAACCTGCTGTCGTACATGGACGGCAAGCACGGCGCCGAACAGCTGATCGAGCGCGCAATCAACGATCCCGACTTGCTGAAGACGCTCGTGCGCCATCCGCACGAGCCCGCGCAGGGCGGCGACGCGACCCAACCGGAGGCCCGCGATGAATGATCCCGTCCAGTCCCGCGTCGACGCGCGCGAGGCCGCGCAACCGGCCGTCGCGCACGACGAATTCGCCGCGCTGCTGCAGAAGGAGTTCAAGCCGAAGACGGCCGAGGCGCGCGAGTCGGTCGAGCGCGCGGTGCGCACGCTCGCGCAGCAGGCGCTCGAGCATACCGTCGGCATGACGACCGATGCGTACGGCAGCGTGAAGCAGATCATCGCGGAAATCGACCGCAAGCTGTCCGAGCAGATCAACCAGATCCTGCATCACAACGAGTTCCAGACGCTCGAAGGCGCGTGGCGCGGGCTGCATTACCTCGTCACGCACACCGAGACCGACGAGCTGCTGAAGATCAAGGCGCTGCCGGCGTCGCGCAACGAGGTCGCGCGGATGCTGAAGCGCTACAAGGGCGTCGCGTGGGACCAGAGCCCGCTGTTCCGCAAGATCTACGAAGAGGAATACGGGCAGTTCGGCGGCGAGCCGTTCGGCTGCCTGGTCGGCGATTTCCATTTCAACCACAGCCCGCCCGACGTCGAGATGCTCGGCGAGCTGTCGAAGATCGCGGCGGCCGCGCACGCGCCGTTCATCGCCGGCGCGTCGCCGGAGCTGATGCAGATGGATTCGTGGCAGGAGCTGTCGAACCCGCGCGACCTGACGAAGATCTTCCAGAACACCGAATACGCGGCGTGGCGCAGCCTGCGGCAATCCGAGGATTCGCGCTACATCGGCCTCGCGATGCCGCGCTTTCTCGCGCGGCTGCCGTACGGTGCGCGCACCAACCCGGTCGACGCATTCGACTTCGAGGAAGACACCGACGCCGCGAACCACGACCGCTACACGTGGGCGAACTCGGCGTACGCGATGGCTGCGAACATCAACCGCTCGTTCAAGCAGTACGGCTGGTGCTCGTCGATCCGCGGCGTCGAATCGGGCGGGGCGGTCGAAGGGCTGCCGAGCCACACGTTCCCGACCGACGACGGCGGCGTCGACCAGAAATGCCCGACCGAGATCGCGATCAGCGACCGCCGCGAGGCCGAGCTGGCGAAGAACGGCTTCATGCCGTTCGTGCACCGGAAGAACTCGGATTTCGCGGCGTTCATCGGCGCGCAGTCGCTGTACCAGCCGGCCGAGTACCACGATCCCGACGCGACCGCGAACGCGCGGCTGTCCGGCCGCCTGCCGTACCTGTTCGCGTGCTGCCGCTTCGCGCATTACCTGAAGTGCATCGTGCGCGACAAGATCGGCTCGTTCCGCGAACGCGACGACATGGAGCGCTGGCTGAACGACTGGATCATGAACTACGTCGACGGCGACCCCATCAATTCGTCGCAGGAAACCAAGGCGCGCAAGCCGCTCGCGGCCGCGCAGGTGGTCGTCGACGAGGTCGAGGACAACCCCGGCTACTACACGTCGAAATTCTTCCTGCGGCCGCACTACCAGCTCGAAGGGCTCACCGTGTCGCTGCGGCTCATCTCGCGGCTGCCGGCCGCGAAGGCGGCCAACGAGTGAGCGGCGGAGCAGGCAACGATCGGCATTCAACGCGGCATTCATCCTGACATCGCACCGAAACGGAGACGGCAATGGGCGTGGCAATGTTTATGAAGGTGGACGGCGTGACCGGCGAATCGGCGGACGCGCAGCACAAGGGCTGGACCGACATCCAGTCGTTCACGTGGGGCGCGAGCCAGCCGGGCGCGATGGCGAGCGGCAGCGGCGGCAACGCGGGCAAGGCGAGCTTCAACGATCTCGTCGTCGCCGCGTACATGGACAAGGGCGCGCCCGCGATCATCAAGAACTGCGCGAACGGCAAGCATCTGTCGTCGGTCGAGATCTCCGCGTGCAAGACGGGTGGCACGCAGGTCGAGTTCATGCGCGTGACGCTGCAGGAGGTGCTCGTCACGTCCGCGCAGGTCGCGGGCATCGATCCCGGCGACGTCGCCGACCGGCTGATGATGCACTACGGCTTCCAGGCCGCGAAGGTGAAGAAGCAGTACTGGCAGCAGAACGACAACGGCGGCAAGGGCGCGGAGGTGACCGTCGGCTGGAACATCAAGGAAAACACCGAGATGTGACGGCGCGGAGATGACGATGGACGACCCGCGAACCCGCGACGGCCGGGAAGGCAGCCTGCGCGACCGGCTCCAGCCCGCGCTGCTCGACCGGCTCACCGACGATACGCCGCAGCGCGCGACCGAAGCGCCCGGCGCGCAGTGGATCGGCACCGAACGCCTGCGCGCGGCCGTGCTGCGCGATCTCGCGTGGCTGCTCAACACGCGCAACGCCGAGGACGGCTTCGTCGACTGGCAGGCGTTCGCGCACGCGCAGGCGTCGGTGCTCAACTACGGGATGCGGCCGCTCGTCGGCAAGCCGATGTCGGGTGTCGAGCGGATGTCGGTCGAGGCGTCGATCCGCGACGCGATCGTCCGCTTCGAGCCGCGCATCGCGCCCGACAGCGTCGAAGTCCGCAGCGTGACCGACGCGCCGGGCGGCCGGGCCGGCGAGCGGCGCCACAACGTGCTGCTGTTCGAGATTCGCGGCACGCTGTGGTCGATCCCGCATCCGCTCGAATTCGTGCTGCGCTCCGGCCTCGATCTCGAGACGGGCGCGATGTCGCTGCAATCCGCGGCGGGGGCCTGACGCGATGGATACGCGCCTGCTCGACTACTACAACCGCGAACTCGCGTACCTGCGCGAGCTCGGCGGCGAATTCGCGCAGCAGTTCCCGAAGGTTGCCGCGCGGCTGCGGCTCAATGAATCGGGGCCGCCCGATCCGTACGTCGAGCGGCTGCTCGAAGGCTTCAGCTTCCTCACCGCGCGCGTGCAGCTGAAGATGGACGCCGAGTTTCCGCGCTTCACCCAGGCGCTGCTCGATGCCGTGTATCCCGGCTATGTCGCGCCGCTGCCGTCGATGGCGATCGTGCGGTTCGCGCCGCTGCTGAACGAAGGCAGCCTCGCGCAAGGCTGGCGGCTGCCGGCCGGCACCGCGCTGCGCGCGCGTCCGGCCGCGTCCGAGCAGACCGCATGCGAATTCCGCACCGCGCACGACCTGACGCTGTGGCCGCTCGAACTGACCGATGCGACCGTCACCGGCGCGCCGTCGTGGCTGCCGCGCGGCGCCGTCGCCGCCAGGCAGGACGTGCGCGGCGCGCTGCGCATCCGGCTGAAGGCGCGCGGCGGCGCCCAACTCTCGCAGTTGCCGCTCGACCGGCTGACGTTCCATCTCGCGGGCCCCGAACGCGACGCGCTGCACCTGCTCGAACTGATCGCCGCGCATGCGCTCGGCGTCGTCTGCCACGATCCGGCGCAGCCGCCGCGCTGGCTGCATCCGCTCGACGCCGACGAAATCGTCCACGAGGGCTTCGATCCCGCACAGGCGATCCTGCCCGACGACGGCCGCAGCTTCCACGGCTACCGGCTGCTGCGCGAGTATTTCGCGTTTCCGGCGCGCTTCCTGTTCTTCAGCATCGGCGGGCTGCGTGCCGCGCTCGCGCGCGCGACCGGCGACGCGTTCGAGCTGACCGTGCTGTTCGACCGCCACGATGCGGCGCTCGAAGCGGCCGTCAGCACGAAACACCTCGCGCTGAACTGCACGCCGGCCGTGAACCTGTTCGCGCGCCGCGCCGATCGCATTCCGCTGCAGCCGGGCGCGCGTGAGCACCATGTCGTCGTCGATCGCAGCCGGCCGCTCGACTACGAGGTCTATGCGGTGCAACGGCTCGCGAGCGAGCAGCGCGAGGACGGCCAGTCGCGCGAATTCCGGCCGTTTCATGCATCGTTCGCGAGCGACGACGGCAACCACGGCGCGTACTACACGGTGCGGCGCGAACCGCGGCTCGTCTCCGCACAGGCGCGCGCGAACGGCACGCGCACCGGCTACGTCGGCAGCGAGACCTACGTGTCGCTCGTCGACAGCCAGTGCGCGCCGTACGACGAGACGATGCGCTACCTGGCGGCCGACACGCTGTGCACGAACCGCGATCTCGTGCTGCTGCAGCCGCCCGGCGACGCGAATACGTTCACGCTGCGCGTGTCGGCCCCGGTCGAAAGCATCGTCGCGATCCGCGGCCCGTCGCGGCCGCGCCCGCCGATCGCCGACGCACAAACCGCGTGGCGGCTGATCCGCCATCTCGGGCTCGCGCGGCACACGCTGACCGATCTCGACGACGACGAGGGCGCGCATGCGCTGCGCGAACTGCTCGGCCTGCATGCCGACCCGGCCGATGCCGCGATGCGCCGGCAGATCGACGGCGTGCTGCGCGTGGCGTTCTCCCCGGTGTTCCGCCGGCTGCCGGCGTCCGGCCCGCTGATGTTCGGACGCGGCGTGCAGGTCGACGTGACCGTCGACGACCATGCGTTCTCCGGCGACAGTCCGTTCCTGCTCGGCGCGGTGCTCGAACAGTTCTTCGCGCGGCATGTCTCGATCAACGCGTTCGCCGAATGCGTGCTGACGAGCGCGCAGCGCGGCACGCTCGCACACTGGCCGGCGCGCATCGGCAGGCGGCCCGCGATATGAAGCGCGATGGGTCACCGGGTGCCGCCCCGGCCGCCGACGCCGCACGCCGCGCCGCGTGGTGGGCCCGCCG
>NZ_JAAGPP010000257.1:0-7099 GCF_017104975.1 Burkholderia sp. Ac-20344 | reverse complement strand
ACCTGGGTCATCAACGCGCTCGCGCTGCTGATCATCACGTACCTCGTGCCGTCGATCCACATCAAGAGCTTCGGCACGGCGCTGATCATCGCGGTCGTGCTCGGCCTGATCAACACGGTGATCCGCCCGGTGCTGATCCTGCTGACGCTGCCCGTCACGATCGTCACGCTCGGGGTGTTCATCCTCGTCGTGAACGCGTTGTGCTTCTGGTTCGCGTCGTCGCTGCTGAAGGGCTTCGAGGTGTCGGGCTTCTGGTCCGCGTTCTTCGGTTCGATCCTGTACAGCATCGTGTCGTGGCTGCTGTCCGCACTGATCTTCGGTCAGCGCGACATCGGCTGACTGAGCGTGTTCCCACCGAATCATGAAACCGATCGAACTCTCGTTTGAATTCTTCCCGCCGAAGACGGCGGAAGGCGTCGAGAAGCTGCGCGCCACGCGTGCGCAACTGATGCCGCTGAAGCCGAAATTCGTCTCCGTGACGTTCGGCGCCGGCGGCTCGACGCAGCAGGGCACGCTCGATACCGTGCTCGACATGCAGAAGGACGGCCTCGAGGCCGCGCCGCACCTGTCGTGCATCGGCTCGTCGCGCGACAGCCTGCGCGCGATCCTCGACCAGTACCGCTCGTACGGCATCCGGCATATCGTCGCGCTGCGCGGCGACCTGCCGTCCGGGATGGGCGCGGTCGGCGAACTGCGCTACGCGTCCGAGCTCGTCAGCTTCATCCGCGCCGAGCATGGCGACTGGTTCCACATCGAGGTCGCCGGCTATCCGGAGTACCACCCGCAATCGCGTTCGCCGAAGGCCGATCTCGAGAATTTCGCGCGCAAGGTGAAAGCCGGCGCGAATTCCGCGATCACGCAGTATTTCTTCAACGCCGATGCGTATTTCCGCTTCGTCGACGATGCGCGCAAGCTGGGTGTGGACGTGCCGATCGTGCCGGGCATCATGCCGATCACGAACTTCTCGCAGCTGATGCGCTTCTCCGAGATGTGCGGCGCCGAAGTGCCGCGCTGGGTGGCGCGCCGGCTCGAGAGCTTCGGCGACGATCGCGAGTCGATCCGCGCGTTCGGCGCGGACGTCGTCACGGGCCTGTGCCAGCGCCTGATCGACGCGGGCGTGCCGGGGCTGCACTTCTATACGCTGAACACGGCGACCGCGACGCGGACGATCTGTGAACGGCTCGACGTGTAAGCGCGGTCACGCGGTTGCATGCGTAAAAACCCCGCCGGTCTTGCCGGCGGGGTTTTTTTCGACGCCTGCGTCAGCGTTGCGCCTGCATCAGCGGCGGGCGGCGGTCGAACCACGGCCGCGCCTGTTCGAGCTGCCGTGCGAGCCTGAGCAGCAGCCCGTCGTCGGTGTGGCGCGCGACGAACTGCACGCCGATCGGCAGCCCGCGCGCATTCCAGTAGAGCGGCACCGACATCGCCGGCTGGCCGGTCAGGTTGAACAGCTCGGTGCAGCCGGCCCACGTGAACGCTTTTTCCGACGACCTCGCGAGCATTTCCTTCAGCAGCGGCTTCACCGGCAGCGCCGCGAGCACCTTCATCTGCGCCGATTCGAACGGCGTCGGCTGCAACTCGCCGATCTTCACCGGCGGCCCCGCGAGCGAGGCGCACAGGATCGCGTCGTAGCGCGACACGAGGCCGGCCACCTGCACGGTGAGCTGGCGCTGCCATTCGAGCACGTCCGGCAGGCGCGTGCGCGCGAGGCGCCGGCCGACCACCGCCATCGCCCACGTCGCGGCTTCGAATTCGCCGCGCTTCGGCGTGCGGCCGGTCAGCGCGCGCGCGCCGAGCACCATCTCCTCGGCGATCGTCGCCCATAGCGTCAGGAAGGTTTCGGCCGCACGCGCGTAGTCGACGTGCAGCGTCGCCGGCTCGACGTGTTGACCGAGCGATTCGAGCAGCGCGGCCGCGTCGTCGAGCGCCGCGCGCGTGTCGTCGGCGAGCGCCGGTGCGAGCATCGGGTCGAGCACGAGGCCGATCCGCAGCGGGCCGGGCGGCGTGTCGAGCTCGCCGAGGAGCGTGCCGGGCGCGCCGGCCGGCAAGGTCTGGCCGGTCGTCACGTCGAGCAGCAGCGCGCTGTCGCGCACGCTGCGCGTGACCGCATGCTGGACGACCAGCTCGCCGTTCGACGGCAGGTCGACGAGTAGCGGGTTGCGGCTCGGCTTCAGGCCGAACAGCCCGCAGCACGACGCCGGAATGCGGATCGAGCCGCCGCCGTCGGACGCATGCGCGATCGGCACGATGCCGGCCGCGACGGCCGCTGCCGCACCGCCGCTCGAACCGCCGGGCGTGTGGTCGAGATTCCACGGGTTGCGGCACGCACCGAACAGTTCGGGTTCCGTGTACGGCATCTGGCCCATCTCCGACGTGTTGGTCTTGCCGAACACGTTGAGACCGGCCGCGCGGCTTCGCGCGATCACCGGCGAATCGTCGGCGGGCACGAAATACCGGTAGTGCCGGCTGCCCATCGACAGCGGCAGCCCGGCGACCGCCGCGCCGAGATCCTTCACGAGATACGGGACACCGGCGAACGGCGCGTCGGCGCCGACGTCGGTGGTGGCGGCCGCACGCTGGCGCGCGGCTTCATAGTCCTGCAGCACGATCGCGTTGATCGCGCTGTTGACCGCTTCGGCCTGGCCGATCGCGGCGTCGAGCAGTTCGCGCGGGCTCGCCTTGCGGTCGCGTACCAGTGCGGCGAGGCCGATCGCGTCGTGCGCGAGATAGTCCGAGTGCATCGCAGTCACCCCCGTTGTGACGCGTGGCGATGTCAGGAGCATAACGCGGGCCCGCTGCAAGGGGCCCGCGGCCGTCCGCTTTTAGAGGTGCTCGGCGAGGAAGGTCAGCGTGCGGCCGTGTGCGAGCGCCGACGCGCGCTGGTTGTACGACGCGCGGTCCGTGCAGTTGAAGCCGTGCTCGGCGCCCGGATACACGTGGAACGACGCATGGCCGTGGCCGGCGAACGCGGCCTTCACCTGGTCGACGGCCGTGAGCGGGATCGCATGGTCGTTTTCCGCGTAGTGGAACAGGATCGGCTGCGTGACCTTGCCGGCGAGGTCGAGCGCGTTCTGGATGCCGCCGCCGTAGTAGGCCACGGCCGCGTCGATCTTGCCGGTCGCAGCCGCGCGGTACGCGAGCTGGCCGCCGAAGCAGTAGCCGATCGCGGCGATCTTGCCGGCCACTTCGGGGCGCGCGCGCAATGCATCGGCTGCCGCGCCGATGTCCGCGACCGCGAGACCCACGTCGGTCTTCTTCATCAGCTCGATGCCCTTGTCGCGATCCGCGCCTTCGTAGGTCAGCTCGACACGCGGCTGCGTGCGCCAGAACACGTCCGGTGCGAGCGCGACGAAGCCGTCGGCCGCGTACTGGTCGGCGACCGCGCGGATGTGCGAGTTCACGCCGAAGATCTCCTGGATGATGATGACGGCAGGGCCTTTGCCGCGCTTGGGCAGCGCGAGATAGCCGCCGAAGCTGTCGTTACCGGTCGGGATGTCGATCCATTGGGCAGTCACGTTCTGAACTCCTGGCGAACGGGGTGCGCGATGCGCGCCCCGGGGGGTAGAGGGCGGCCTAGTGTGCCACCGATCCCGTGTCATTGCAGGACGCCCGCCCGCTTCTCGCGCAGCGATCGTTTCGATCTCGATTATTCATTTTTCGGTGCTGCGCCGCTTCGATAGAGTCGATGTGCCTGCTTTTACAAAGCGCTTTCGCGCATCGTCATCGAAGGATTCGTAATGTCCGCCCGTCTGTTTTCCACGCCCTTTTCCGAACGCTTCGGCCTGCGCCTGCCGCTCGTGCAGGCGCCGATGGTCGGCGCGACCACGACCGCGATGGTCGCCGCCGCATCGAATGCCGGCGCGCTCGGCAGTCTCGGCGCCGCCGCGTTCGCACCCGAGCGCCTCGCGACCGAAGTCGAAGCCATCCGCGCGGCGACCGATCGCCCGTTCGCGATCAACCTGTTCGTGCTGCCGGACGGCGCACCCGACGCGGCGACCGTCGCTCGCGCGCTGGCCGCGATCGACCCGCTGAACGCGACACTCGGGTTGCCGCCGGGCACCGCGCCCGCGCGCTACGCCCCCGACTTCCGTGCGCAACTCGATGCGCTGGTGGCGTTGCGCGTGCCCGTTGCGAGCTTCACGTTCGGCGTGCTCGACGCGGCCGACGTCGCGCGCCTGAAGGCCGCCGGCACCTACGTGATCGGCACGGCGACACATGTGGCCGAGGGGCTCGCATGGCAGGCGGCCGGCGCCGATGCGCTGTCCGCGCAGGGCGCCGAGGCGGGCGGCCATCGCGGCACGTTCATCGGTTCCGCCGATGACGCGCTGATCGGCACGCTCGCGCTCGTGCCGCAACTGGTCGACGCGACCGGCCTGCCCGTGCTTGCCGCGGGCGGCATCATGGACGGCCGCGGGATCGCGGCCGTGCTGGCGCTCGGCGCGCAGGGCGCGCAGCTCGGCACCGCATTCCTCACCTGCACGGAAAGTGCGATCGCGGCGGACTGGAAGGCGCGCCTGCTTGCAAGCACCGATACGTCGACGCAGGTCACGCGCGCGATCACCGGCCGCCACGCGCGCGGGCTGCGCAACACGCTGATGGCCCGGCTCGGCGAGCGCGTGGCGGACGCCGCGCCGTATCCGGTGCAGAACGCGCTCACGCAGCCGCTGCGCCAGGCCGCCGCGCGCGCGAACAATGGCGACTATCTGTCGCTGTGGGCCGGGCAGGGCGCGCCGCTCGCGCGGCGCCGCGGCGATGCGCTGACGACGTCGCAGCTCGTTGCCGCGCTCGATGCCGAATGGCGTGCGGCGGCGGCCTGAACGGTGCTTGTCGAACGACGAAACGCGCGTTGTCACGCGCGTTTCATTCAACGATCACGGGCACAAAATACCGAATCGAAATGTCCCGGAGAATGTTTTGAAACGACCTGTCGTCAGGTCGTCATGAATTAGCGGAAACCCTTATCCGGCGGGGCTTGCGGCGATATTCGAGTAGTCATTCCAAAGTGTGCATATCGGTAGTGTTACCACTACCCCAAAAAAGTCCCACAAATTAATTTGATCACCTACACTTGCGCGCAAGTACGGACGGGCGGCTGCTAAAAGCGGCGGTTTTCACGTGCTTGAGGCCAAGTGCATGAACGATGCATCCGGCGAATCGTCCAGTGATTGCAAACACAAGGATGGCAGCGGGGCACCGGGCGATGGCGTTTTTTGGGACCGAAACTGGAGACTTACATGAATATCAAGATGCAAAAGCTGTTGCCGATCACCGCAGCTGCGATGCTGTGTGCTGCAGCAGCAGGCAACGCAGCCGCCGATCAAGTCGTCAAGATCGGCCACGTCGCGCCGTTGACGGGCGGCATTGCACACCTGGGCAAGGACAACGAAAACGGCGCGCGTCTCGCAGTCGAGGAGATCAACGCCAAGGGTCTCACGATCGGCGGTCAGAAAATCACGCTGCAACTCGACCCGCAGGATGACGCGGCCGACCCGCGGCAGGCCACGCAGGTTGCGCAGAAGCTCGTCGACGACAAGGTCGTCGCGGTGGTCGGCCACCTGAACTCGGGCACGTCGATCCCGGCCTCGAAGATCTACAGCGATGCGGGCATCGTGCAGATCTCGCCGTCGGCGACCAACCCGGCCTACACGCAGCAGGGCTTCAAGACCACGTACCGCGTGGTGGCCACCGATGCGCAGCAGGGCCCGGCACTCGCGAACTACGCGCACTCGAAGGGCATCAAGAGCGTGGCCGTGGTCGACGATTCGACCGCGTACGGCCAGGGTCTCGCGAACGAGTTCGAGAAGAAGGCCAAGGCGCTCGGCCTGAAGGTGATGTCGCATGACGCGACGAACGACAAGGCGGTCGACTTCCGCGCGATTCTGACCAAGATCAAGGGCGAGAATCCGGACGCGATCATGTACGGCGGCATGGACGCCACCGGCGGCCCGTTCGCGAAACAGGCGAAGCAGCTCGGCCTGCGCGCGAAGATCTTCGCGGGCGACGGCGTGTGCACGGAAAAGCTGGCCGACCTGGCCGGCGACGCGACCGACAACGTGGTGTGCTCGGAAGCCGGTGCTTCGCTCGAGAAGATGTCGGGCGGCGCAGCGTTCAAGGCGAAGTACGAGAAGCGCTTCGGCCAGCCGATCCAGATCTACGCACCGTTCACGTATGACGCCGTGTACATCATCGCCGATGCGATGAAGCGCGCGAACTCGACGGATCCGGCGAAGATCCTCGCCGCGATGCCGACGACGAACTACTCGGGCGTGATCGGCACGACGACCTTCGACTCGAAGGGCGACCTGCAGCACGGCGTGATCTCGCTGTACAACTACAAGAACGGCAAGAAGTCGCTGCTCGACGAAGTGAAGATGTAACGCATCAAGCGGTCAACAGAAGGGGTGAAAGCGCGCATGCGGCAACGCATGCGCGCTTTCTTTTTGGGCCGACGCCTGCCGCGCCGTCAGATCTTCAGCCGCGCGAGCACCTTCGGCGCGACCGCCGCGACGAGCGCCGCGCACAGCGCGACGACGGACAGGCCGATCGTCAGGTTCGCAGCCTGCGCGACCGCGCCGATCACGACCGGCCCGAACAGCATGCCGAAATACGCGAGCCCGGCCACATGCGCGAGCCCCTCGGCCGCGTGGATGCCTTTCACGCGCGCGGCGGCGGCGAACAGCACCGGCATCATGTTCGCGAGGCCGAGGCCCATCAGCGTGAAGCCGGTCAGCACCGCGGCCGGATACGGCAGCAGCAGCGCGCCGATCATTCCCGCGCAGGCGAGCGACGCGCTCGCGAACACGAGCTGCGGCGCGCCGAAGCGGGCGCGCACGGCGTCGCCCGCGAAGCGCGCGATGGCCATCCCGCCCGAGAACGCCGCATAGGCGGCGCTCGCGAGCGCGGGGCTCGCCGCGACGACGTCGCGCATGTAGACCGTCGCCCAGGCGTACATCGCGCCTTCGGCGATAAGCGCGACGAGCGCGATGCCGCCGAGCATCCACAGGGCCGGCGAGCGCCAGCGGTTGCCGCCGCCGTGCGCGTGTTCGTGGTGTGGCACGTGCGGCAGCACGGCCGGGCTCGCGACCACGAGCACCGTCGC
>NZ_JAAGPP010000256.1:0-7341 GCF_017104975.1 Burkholderia sp. Ac-20344 | reverse complement strand
CGCGTTGACGAGCGGGTTCGGAATGCTCTTCAGTGCATCGCCGACGACGAGAAAGCCCGGCAGTGCGGCGATCACGCCGCCGAAGCCGTATTCGGACGCCGTGTTCATCGCGGCGAGCAGCGCGCCGGGCAACGCGTCGAGCGGCGCGGCGGCCGGCACCGATACGCGCCACAGCGGGCGCGGATCGTCGAAGAACGGCAGCGCAAGGTCGCGCAGCCGTGCCCAGAACGCGCCGTCGCGGTCGTCCATGCGCTCGCCGCCGATCGCGTCGCGCGCGGCCTTCACCGAGCCCTCGCCGCCTTCGATCCGCACGCGCAGCACGCCGTCCGCGTGGCATGCGCCCGCGAGCGGCAGCCCCGCACGACGCCACGCGGCGATGCGCTGCACGGCTTCGTCCACGGCAAGCGGCAATGCGAGATCGCCCGTCGCACGCGGCTTCGGCAGCACCTTCAACGACACCTCGGTCACGACGCCGAGACAGCCGAAGCTGCCCGCGAGCAACCGCGACACGTCGTAGCCCGCGACGTTCTTCATCACCTCGCCGCCGAAGCGCAGGTGTTTCGCGTGGCCGGTGATCACGCGGCAGCCGAGCACGAAGTCGCGCACCGCGCCGGCCCACGGGCGGCGCGGGCCCGACAGCGCCGCCGCGAACATGCCGCCGACCGTTGCCGCGCCGCCGAACGACGGCGGCTCGCACGGCAGCATCTGGCCGGCCGCGTCGAGCATCGCTTCGAGATCGGCGAGCGGCGTGCCCGCGCGCGCGGTGACGACGAGTTCGGTCGGGTCGTACGAGACGACGCCGCGATGCGTGCGCACGTCGAGCGTGCGGCCTTCGACGGGACGGCCGAGGAACGCCTTCGTGCCGGCGCCGCGGATGTGCAGCGGCTGGCGATCGTGGATCGCCGCGTCGACCTGGGCGACGAGCGCCGCGCTGTCGTCGATCGATTCGATGTCGCGTCGCATCAGAAGCGCTCCAGTTCGGGAAACGGCAGCTTGCCGTGATGGACGTGCATCGCGCCGAATTCGGCGCAGCGGTGCAGCGTCGGGATGTTCTTGCCGGGATTGAGCAGGCTCTGCGGATCGAACGCGGCCTTCACCGCGTGGAAGAACGTGATTTCGTCGGCGTTGAACTGCACGCACATCTGGTTGATCTTCTCGCGCCCGACGCCGTGCTCGCCGGTGATGCTGCCGCCCGCCGCGACGCACAGCTCGAGGATCTTTCCGCCGAGCGCTTCCGCGCGGTCGAGTTCGCCGGGCCGGTTCGCGTCGAACAGGATCAGCGGGTGCATGTTGCCGTCGCCCGCGTGGAATACGTTCGCGACCGGCAGCCCGTATTCGGCGGACAGCGCGGCGATCCCTTCGAGCACGCGCGGCAGCTCGCGGCGCGGGATCGTGCCGTCCATGCAGTAGTAGTCGGGCGACATGCGGCCGACCGCGGGGAACGCGTTCTTGCGGCCGGCCCAGAAACGCTGGCGCTCCGCTTCGTCGCGCGCGACGCGGATCTCGGTTGCGCCCGCGTCGCGCAGCAGCGTGGCGACACGTTCGGCGTCTTCTTCGACGTCGGATGGCGAGCCGTCGAGCTCGCACAGCAGGATCGCCTGCGCGTCGACCGGGTAGCCCGCGTGAATGAAATCCTCGGCCGCACGGATCGCGAGGTTGTCCATCATCTCGAGGCCGCCGGGGATCACGCCCGCGCCGATGATCCGCGCGACCGCGACGCCGGCTTCCGCGACGTCGTCGAAGCTCGCCATCAGCACCTTCACGCTCGGCGGCTTCGGCAGCAGCTTCACGGTGACTTCGGTGACGATGCCGAGCATCCCTTCCGAGCCGGTGAATAGCGCCAGCAGGTCGAAGCCGGGGGCATCGAGCGCGTCGGCGCCGAGCGTGAGCGTGTCGCCGTCGATCGTCAGGATCTCGACCTTCAGGATGTTGTGCACCGTGAGCCCGTATTTCAGGCAGTGCACGCCGCCCGCGTTCTCGGCCACGTTGCCGCCGATCGAGCAGGCGATCTGAGACGACGGATCGGGCGCGTAGTAGAGGCCGTGCGGTGCCGCGGCCTGCGAGATCGCGAGGTTGCGCACGCCGGGCTGCACGCGCGCGATGCCGGCATTGGGGTCGATGTCGAGAATCCTGTTGAACTTCGCCATCACGAGCAGGAGCCCTTTTTCGAGCGGCATCGCGCCGCCCGACAGGCCCGTGCCCGCGCCGCGCGCGACCACCGGCACGCCGAGCGCGGCCGCGACGCGCAGCACGGCGCGCACCTGCTCGACCGTGTCGGGCAGCACGACTGCGAGCGGCACCGTGCGGTACGCGGCGAGGCCGTCGCATTCGAACGGCTTGAGCGCCTCGCGTTCGTGCAGCACGTCGAGACCGGGCGCCGCCGCGTGCAGCGCGGCGACGAGCGTGTCGCGGCCGACGGTCGCCAGCGGGCCGTCGATTCGTTCGTCGTAGGTGAAACTCATCGGGGTGTCTCCGTCTCCTTCATGCGGCGGCCGCGCGATGGGCGGTGCGCCGGATGGACGGGATTCTTGGCGCGCGGCGGGCGTGTGTCCAGACGTGTCGAGAGTGGTCATACCAGTTTTTATGGGGCGATCGGAAAGTTGCTGTGATCTCTGCCTTTTAATCCAATGGTGAAAAGGGGTTGTGAGAAAATTCCCGATATCTCTCCGAAGTGGTCATACCAGTATGGAAATGCAGGATCGCGCAGGCCCGGCGCGGAACGTGGCCGATGTCGTTGCCGAGCGCATTGAGAATCTGATCGTCGATGGCGTGTTGAAGGCCGGGCAGGCATTGCCGTCCGAACGGCGGCTGACCGAGAAGCTCGGCGTGTCGCGCACGGCCGTGCGCGAAGGGATGAAGCTGCTGCGTGCGCGCGGGATCATCGACACCACGCACGGCAAAGGCTCGTTCGTGGCGAGCCTGACCCCGCAGCGCGAGATCACGCCGATGATGCATCTGCTCGGCTCGCAGCCGCGCACGCTGTACGACCTGTTCGAGGTGCGCGGGATGCTCGAGACGGAGGCCGCGCGGCTCGCGGCGCTGCGCGGTACGCCGGCCGATTTCATCCTGATCAAGCGTCGCTATGAGGAGATGACCGCGGCCGATGCGCAGGATCTCGACCCGGCGGCGCGCGCGAAGCTCGATCACGCGTTTCATCTTGCGATCTGTGAGGCTTCGCATAACCCGGTGCTCGTCAACACGCTGCAGTCGCTGACCGATCTGCTGCTGAGTTCGGTGTTTGCGTCGGTGAACAATCTTTATCATCGCGAGCCGCTGAAGAAGCAGATCGATCGGCAGCATGCGCGGCTGTATAACGCGGTGACAGGGCGGTTGCCGGACCAGGCACGCAAGGCGGCGAGTGAGCATATTCGCCAGTGCGTCGAGTATCTGCGGGAGATCGAGCAGGAGGAGCAGCGGCTCGTGCGGTCGACGCTGCGGCTTGAGGGATGGACGTGAGCGGGCGCAGGCACGCTTGCGCGATGACATGGATCAAGCGTGGCTCGCTACCGGCGCAGCGCCACGATCCAATATGTCACAATGTGATGTATTGGGTGAGCGATCCCGTCATGGTGCGGGCACATTCGTGCAACACGCGCCGTGTACCGTCGAGCGTGATCCATCACCGATCCTGATCCTGACAGGAGGACGCCGCATGTCGATTCCGACGCGTGACGACGGGCCCGACGCCCGCACCGACCCGATTCCGCATGACAGCCGCACCGCGCTGCTGGCGGCGCTCGACGAACTGCTGGAGGCCGAGCGGGCGGGTGCGCGCGTGGCGTCCGAGACGGCGGCCGAGGTGACAGGCGATCCCGAACTGCATCGGCTGATCGCACATATCCGCCAGGACGAGGCGCACTGGTGCAGCGTGCTCGTCGATACGATCCGGTCGCTCGATGCATTCCCGACACGCGCAACCGGCGCGTTCTACAAAAAGGCGATGGCGATCGACGATCTGGCTGAGCGGATCGCGTTCCTGAATCGCGGCCAGCGCTGGGTCGTGCGCAAGCTGCAGACGCTGCTGCCGACGCTCGCGGTGCCGGAAATTCATCACGCGTTGTCGTTGATGCTGGTTGCGCACGAGAAGAATATCGGCGCGGTGGATGTGCGGTTGAGGAGCAAGGGAGCGGGGAGCGTGGAGTAGCAGCCGGGCGGGAAGGTTCTGCGGCGATTACCGGGGGGCAGCCGCTACGAAACCGTCTTCAGATACGAAGCGGCGCTGTCATCGAACTGCTGATCGATAAGTCCCCCCCTCGCGTTGCCTCTCGTTTCCCGCCCGTCGTCGATTGTTGTCGCCCGGACAACATGATGTGTGCGTTCCCGGTGCTGCCGGCATTCGTCTCCCTGACTACAATCCGTCTCACGCCCGGTTGAAGGGCGAGCGCAAACGAAGCGCGCGAAATTCGCGGTCGTGCACGTGAATCGCACCCTGAAATGCGGCTTACCCCACTTGATACAGAGGACTATTGAAGATGAGAGAAACCACTCGCAATGTTCAGCCGGTTACGGCCGACCTTGGCAAGGAAGGTTCGGGCGAACTCGTGTCGTCCCGCTACGCCGTTCGCGTGGGTAACGTCGACGTCGTGCTGATCAGCGACGGCATTCTGCCGCTGCCGACCTCCACCATGTCCACCAACGTGAGCGAAGCGGACCGAAACGCATGGTTCGACGGCCGTTTCCTGCAACGCGACATGTTCGACTGGGCGCTGAATATCGCACTCGTGCGCAGCGGCGACCGCCTGATCCTGATCGACTCCGGCGTGGGCGACGGCTTCGAATACTTCACGCGCGCCGGGAAGTCGGTGATGCGCCTGGAATCGGCCGGCATCGACTTGTCTGCGATCACCGATATCGTGATTACCCATATGCACATGGATCACGTCGGCGGGCTGAACGTCGACGGCGTCAAGGCCAGGCTGCGCCCGGACGTGCGCATTCACGTGTCGGCCGCGGAAGTGGCGTTCTGGAAAGATCCGGACTTCAGCAAAACGGTGATGCCGGAAACGGTGCCACCGGCGCTCCGCAAGGCGGCCGCAAAGTTCGTGGCGCTCTACGGCGAAAACATCGTGCAGTTCGATCAGACCGTGGAAGTCGCCGCAGGTGTGTCGGCGCGCGTGACGGGCGGACACACGCCGGGGCACTGCGTCGTGGACGTCGCCTCGAATGGCGAGAAGCTGACGTTCGCAGGCGATGCGATTTTCGAAGTCAACTTCGATCATCCCGAGTGGCAAAATGGCTTCGAGCACGATCCCGAGGCGGCTGCCGCCGTGCGTATCGCGCTGTTCAATGAAGCCGCCGAAACCGGCTCGCTACTGGCCGCGGCGCATGTCGCGTTCCCGTCCATCGGTCATATTGCCAAGAACGGCGACGGATTTCGCTTTGTGCCGGTTCTGTGGGACTACTGATCGTCGTTCGACTGTCGACGATCATCGGGAGACCGCCGCGTGTCCACGAGGCCTGCGGCGGTTTTTTGTAGACGATCACGTGCCGTCGCCGTGGCATCGGCAACAAAAAAAGCCCGCCGAAGCGGGCAACCTCACGATGCGGAGGGGAGATACGAATACGCGGGCTGCGCGTTCAGCCTTTCGTCGCGCCGAACGTCAGCCCCGCCACGAAATGCTTCTGCATCGCGAAGAACATCGCGACCGACGGCAGCGCTGCAAGAATCGACCCGGCCGAGACGAGATTCCACGACGTCGTCCATTGGCCCTTCAGCGCGGCAACGCCCGCCGTGATCGGCGCGGCTTCATCGCCTTGCGTCAGACACAGCGCCCAGAAGTAGTCATTCCACACGAACGTAAAAACGAGAATCGCCAGCGCAGCCAACGCAGGCCGGATCAACGGCAGCACGATCCGCCAGAACACCGTCCATTCACCCGCGCCTTCGATCCGCGCCGCTTCGATCAACTCGAACGGCAACTGTTTGATGAAATTGCGCAGGAACAGCGTGCAGAACCCCGTCTGAAACGCGACATGAAACAGAATCAGCGCCTCGACGGTATTGAACACGCCGAGCCTGAGCGACAAGTCGCGCACCGGAATCATCAACACCTGCACCGGCACGAAGTTGCCCGCAACGAACGTCCCGAACAGCGCCGTACTCCCGCGAAACTTGTAGGTCGCGAGCGCAAAGCCCGCCATCGCCGCGAGCGCGATCGAGCCAAGCACAGACGGCACCGTGATTTGCACGCTGTTCCAGAAGTAATGCAGCATCGGTGACGTCGTCAGCGCGTCGCGATAGTTCTCGATCATCGAGAAGTGCCGCGGCCAGCCCCAGTAGTGGCCTTCGACCAGTTCCTCGGTCGAGCGCACCGACGTGACGAACACGGCGATCATCGGCAGCAGCCAGATCAGCAGCGCGACGGGCAGCGACAGCTTGTACAGCCTGCGCGAAACGGGCTTCCATTGGGCAACGGGAGTCGGAAACATGATGGCCACCGGTCAGGGTTATTGCTCGTTGCGCAGCAGGCGGCGCAACTGGAACACGATGTAGACGAGCATGATCGCGAACAGCACGACCGCGATCGACGCGGAATAGCCGAGCCGGTAGTACTTGATCGCCTGGTCGTACATGTAATACGCAAGCACGGTCGAGCGCTCGAACGGGCCGCCGCTCGTCATCACCGAGATCAGGTCGAAACTGCGCAGCGCGCCGATCACCGTGACGACGATCGCCATGAAGGTGGTCGGCCGCAGTTGCGGCAGCACCACGTGCCACAGCAGCGCGAATCCGCGCGCGCCTTCCATCCGTGCGGATTCGATCTGTTCCGGGTTGAGCGACGTGAGGCCGGTCAGGTACAGGATCATGCAGTACGCGGTTTGCGGCCACAGCGCGGCGAATACGATGCCGAACGTCGCGTAGCGCGCGTCGCCGAGCACCGGGATGCCGTGCCCGGCGATCAGCGCGAGCAGCCCGAACGTCGGATCGTAGAACCACGAGAAGATCAGGCCGACGACCACGCCGGACAGCACGAACGGCGCGAAGAACAGCGACTTCACGAGCCGGATGCCGCCGACCGCCTGGTTCAAATACAACGCGAGCGCGAGGCCGAGCGGCGGCGCGAGCATGAAGAGCGCGAGCCAGATCACGTTGTTGCGCAGCGCGGTGTAGAACGTCGGCGCATGCAGCAGCTCCGCATAGTTCGCGAGACCGACGAAGGTGCGCTCGGTCATCCCGTCCCAGTTGTACAGGCTCAGCCACAGCGTCGACAGGATCGGCCAGATCACATAGACGGCAACCATGGCGCAGGCCGGCGCGAGAAAGAGCCACGCGGCGCGCCGTTGCCGCCGCACGGCGGGTGACGGGCGGCGCGCGGGCAGCACGGCGGCGGATGGCCCGCG